>JBKJZU010000052.1:0-4679 GCA_046715015.1 Micropepsaceae bacterium | reverse complement strand
CTCGTTCGATCGCATCCTTGCCCTCGTCGGGGCCCACGGTGCGTTGATCCAGAACCTTGAGCGGCGCAGGTAGAGCGCCGGCGCGCAATACCGCGGAAAGGTCGGACGCGCTCTTCGTCGTGAAGTTCCCCGAGATTTGACCGGAACCGCCGATGATCGGCGATTGGATGACGGGCGCGGTCAGCACCTCGCCATCCATCACGATCGCGAAGGGGCGGCCGACATTGGCCTTTGTGATCGCCGCAAACATCCGGGAGCCGGTTGCGTCGAAGCGGAACGTGACGACCGGTTCGCCGGTTGTTCCATCGACGCCCGGACGCGCGTCGGCCAAATGCTCACCGGAAAGCATCGGCCGGGTTTCGATCGGCACGCGCTCTTCGGTGCCGCGCAGCTTCGCCCATGAATAGCCAGGCGGCAGATTGGGCGTTGTGTCGTTCGCTCGGACCTTGTGGAACGTCAGCTTCGCGGTACTACCCAGAACATCTTTGATTCTGGTTTCGTCGGTGATCCCCGGAAGCTGGACGATGATGCGGTCCTTGCCGATGCGCTGAACGCTGGCCTCGGCGAGGCCCATTTCGTCGATGCGCTTGCGGACGATTTCGAGCGATTGGTCGATGGCGAGACCGGTGAGCGTCGCGATGCCAGTGTCGGTGTAGGCGATCCGGAGTTCGGTGGGCGAAACCGTGCGTTGGTCGAGGTCCCCGGCTTCGGCGGACAGGCGCGCGAGGGCTTTTGCGGCCGCGTCCTGTTTGTCCGCCGAACGCAGTGTGACGACGGTGGTGTTGCCATCAAGGCGTACGGAGGCCGGACGAATGTCGGCGTCGGCCAAGCCGGCTCTCGCTTGACGCATCAAGTCTTGCGACCGGGCGGCGACGAGGGCCTTTGTGTCCAGTTCGAGCGCGATGTATGCGCCACCCCGAAGGTCGAGGCCGAGCACGACTTGGTCCTTGGGCAACCAATCCGGCACGGCGGCAAGTTGCGTGGGTGTCAGAACGTTGGGCAACGCCGTCAGCGCCCCCAACAACACGATCAAAGCATAGGCAATCATTCGCCAAGCGGACGTGCGCATGGGCGTCTCCAACGTCGCGTGACCCACGATCGCCGGCGCGCTCATCGCGCACGCGTCGTCACGGGACCTGTGGTGTGAAAAAGAAGGAAGCGCCGCAGCCTATCGGCTGCAGCGCTTTGGCTTCACGCGAGACGCGTTGGTGGGCCGCGGATCTTGATGCCGCGTTGAGATATGCCCGTGCCGGCGTCTTGGACGCGCGGTACAATGCGGTCGCTGTGAGCGACAATCGGCGCTGCTTCGGTCGAAGACAGCGCAAAGTCGGGGCTGCCCGCCGGTTGCGACGGCAGCACGCGAATCTGGATTTTGGCGCGAACGATGATTCGTTCGGCGAGCCCGCGTGTCGCGGCGGTCGCCTCGGTCGTGCCGCGGTTCGCCGCGGAATTACCAGGGGCGGCAGCAAGGATCGCCACGCTGAGCAAGACAAGGAACGCGCTCACCAGCCACTGTGGCGGTGCGCTGTCGTCTTGGCTTTGCATGGTGAACGTCTTCGCCACCCGCGGGCTCCTGTTTCGGCCGTTGCAGACCCTGAGGGTTTGCAGATAGGAACGCCTATTCGGAAATGCCAGCCCTGCCCTGTCGAAATCCATGAACCGTGTCTCTGCTGCCCTCGGGTCAATCGTTTTCTTTTTTCTGGCGCCGGGAACCGTGGCGGGACTCGTGCCTTGGTTGATATCGGGTTGGATTACACAAATGGCGTTCCCCGGCGCCGCGTTCATCGCCGCCGCAGGCGTCGGGCTGATTGCCGCGGGCCTGATCGTGCTTATCGATTCGTTTCGACGATTTGCGATGGAGGGCATTGGGACGCCCGCGCCAGTGTTGCCGACGAAGCACCTGGTCGTGTCCGGCTGGTATCGCCACGTGCGGAACCCGATGTACGTGGCGGTGGCGGCCTTAATCGTGGGGCAAGCGCTGTTGTTCGCCGATGTCCGGCTTTTGGTCTATGCGGCAATGATTTGGCTCGGGTTTCATGTGTTCGTTACGCAGTACGAGGAACCGACGCTGCGGCAGACATTTGGCGAAGACTATGAAGTCTACTGCCGCGCGGTCGGGCGATGGTGGCCGCGCGCAACACCGTGGCACGCTCAATCGTGATCGACGTGACGGGAAAGAAACTTGTCTGCTGTGACGGATGAGCGAAGATTTCAACCGCTCGCAGGCTAGATATCGCGCGCCGTTTTGTTAAGGTGCAGCTGCTCCAGTGCGCGACTCTGTATGACGCGCGGATCGAAGGGTTCCAGGCCTTACTGTGACGCGTCGCGTGACAACGAAAGAAGGAACTTCAGCAATGGCCGACAAAAAGCCCCCGCACGACAAAAGTCCTGCGGATGTGTTGAGCGATCTGATGAATGTCCCGTTCCCGAATACCGCTTATCTTGAATCGATGAAGCGCGTGTTCGCGATGCAAAAGCATATGTTGGACAACTTCCAGACCAATCTTGACCAATGGTTCGAGCGCCGCCGCGAAGGCACCGAAGCGACTATTGAAATGCTGCACGCGATGAAGGGTGAGCGCGACAAGGAAAAGCGCGCGGAAGCCTGGCAGCGCTGGGTTTCCGGCACGATGGCGCGGATCATGGACGACGTGCAGACGCAGTTCGACATGATGGCCAAGATCACGGGGCAGCTGGCGGAGAACGGCGAAGTCGTGCTGCCGCCCGAACTCAAAACGGTGAAAACGCGGCCGCTGAACGGCAAAACGGGCCATCATGCGCCGGTGAAAAAGCCCGCTTCCGCCAAGGCCAAGAGCGCCGAGCCAGGTCCGCGCACGTCGCACTGAGTCGGCCTGGACAACGGGAATTCACTATCTAGCGGCGGGCGTGATCGGCCGCAAAGGCTTGCCTTCGAATTGTTTTGCACAAGAAACATCGCGTGATCGGCGCGGATGTGCGCTGCAACAACGAGCAACACGCGGCATGGGGATCGTGCGCCTGATTGCTGGACGATCGTCCATGTTGCGATGCACCCGCGCGATGGAGTTCCCTGCATTTGCAAATGTGATCTTCATCGCACCTTCACCGCCTAGACAATTTGTCACCAAACCGTCAGCGACATGCAACCTTCACTGTGGCACGATGCGCAAGGTGGAGGTTGGCGCTGCTGCTGAATTGCTTGGGCAGCCAGCGAAGTAAACGGAGTCCGCGATGAAAAAGAACCGGTTGTTCGAACTCTTGGCCTTAGGGCCCGAGCTCATTGCCGAAGCGAAGCGCGACGGCAAGAGCGTCAACGAGTCCTACTACCTCGTGCATCGCGTCCTCGCGCAAGCGCTCACGGACCCTGCGCGCGTGCCTTGCGATAATCTGCGCGACCATTTCTCGTCGCGCATGAAGCAGTTGGCCGCCGCTGCCTAAGCCGTCTGAGGCCGAACGACGGACTCCGGCAAGCCACGCTGCGGGCGCACGACCATTTCGAAGATGTTGAGCGTGATCGGCTGCGTCACAGCGTAGACGACCGCGCGCGCCACGTCGTCGGCATGCGCGAACATCTGCGCGGCTTTGGCTTGCGCGCGTTCGATCACTTCGTCGGGTAGTTTGCCCGACATATCGGGCGCTGCATTTTCACCCGTCGCTTTCAGGAGACCCTGGACCACGTGGGGCGGAAAGTTGCGGCCGAAATTCGTCATCACCGCGCCTGGCATGATTTGAACCACGCGGATCGGGTCGTTCTCCAGTTCGGCGCGCAGCGTTTCGCCGATCGTGTTGACGGCCGCTTTCGTCGCGCCATAGACGCCTGCCCCTTCGCGGCGGCCGGCGATCGAGGAGATGTTGACGATGTGGCCTTCGAACTTGCCCTTGCGCATCGCCTTGATCGCGGCCTGCGCGCCGGCGAGAAGCGCCAGCACGTTTGTCTCGAACATCTCGCGCCAGTGTTCGAATTTTCCAGTCGCGATCGAGTCCGGGAAGCTTAGGCCTGCATTGTTGACCATGATGTTGAGGCGGCCGGTTTCTTTAACCGCGCGGTCGACGATGCCAGCGATCGTGGACGGATCGCGCAGGTCGCCAGCGACGGCGTGCGCTTTGCCACCGGTTTTTGCAATCTCTTCGACGAGAGCCTTCAATGCCGTTTCAGTGCGGCCCACGGCGTAGACTTCAGCGCCTTCGCCGGCGAGCGCTCTTGTGATCGCGCTGCCGATGCCGCTGGACGCGCCGGTGACGATTGCGGTTTTGCCGGTCAATGACTTGGCCATGGGGATGCTCCTATTGCTGCGGGCACTCGGCGCCCTTTTTGATCCAGGTCTCGGCGGCGGCGAGGAATGCTGCGTGCGGCACGTCGAGGGCTTTGCGCTTTGTGCCCGGCGTCCAGGCCCAGAGCACGAGCGGATCTGCGCGCATGTGTTCGATCACCTTGTCACCCGTGCGTCCACCATTCTTGGTGGGGTCCAGCAGCGCCTTGCAGAGTGCCGCCGGCGAAAGACCCGTCCAGCCCATCGCGATCGGCGCCATGTGCCAGTTCTTAGCGCCGGGGATGTTCATCGCATCTTGGTTCTTGTCCAGATGGCACGTCGTGCATCGCATGCCCTGCGGGCCGCCGCCGTCGGTGCCGCGCACGACGTTGAACGTGTGGCGGCGACGGTCGTCGCCTTGCGTCGGCCAGTTCACGGTCGTGTGGCAAT
>JBKJZU010000051.1:0-2512 GCA_046715015.1 Micropepsaceae bacterium | reverse complement strand
CGATAGGTGAGCGTGTATTTCATGCCGTCGGGCGAATAGAGAACCTGACCGCCAAGCCCTACAAACACGAACGAGCCGTCCTTGAGCTGAAGCCCGCTTGCAATCGATTGATCGGCCCCGGACGTGTCCAGCTTCGTGAACGTCGCGCCCTTGTCCTTCGAGTGCCAGATGTTGCCCCGCATGCCGGTCAGATAGATCGTCCCGTCCTTGGCGGTCAGACCGCCCCAGAACGAGCCCACATAGCCGGTCAGGTTCTTCGTCCAGGTCACACCGCCGTCCAGGCTGCGATAGACCGCGCCCGCCTCGGCCGCGATGAACAGCGTTTGCGGATCGGGACCCGTAAACATCGCATTCAAATGGTTCTCATCGCCCGTCGCCGCCGCATACGGGTCGGCAGCCCCCGCCCCCTGCACCGTCTTCTTCGGCGCCGTCGGGTCGATGGTCTCATCCACCGGCTTGGCCGGAACCGTTCCTTCCGGCGGCGGCGGCATCAGCGTCTTGCGCTCAACCCACGTCTTGCCGGCATCCGTCGTCTCGACCGTGTAGTTGAAGGCGCCGACCGCCCAGCCGTGGTTCGCATCCTTGAAGAACACAGACAGCAGCGCGTTGTCGCTCTCGCCGCCCCCAAACTGCTTCGCCCACGTCTCGCCGCCGTCCGTCGTGTGCAGGATCAGCGTGTCGTGGCCAACAGCCCAACCCGTCTTGCCGTCGACGAAGGCAACCGACGTCAGCGTCACCGTCGAAGGCACCTTCTTGGCCTGGCGCCACGTCTTCCCGTCGTCGTCCGACAAGACGATGTTCCCGTACTCGCCAACCGCCACCATCCGCGGACCCGCCCGCGTCACCCCCAAAAGCAGCGACTCCGTCGCATAGCGCGACTTCACAGCCTCCCCGCCCTTCGGCGGAACAACCGCACCGGCAGGCGCAAGAACGACCGTCAGTGCCGCCACGACGGCCGCGGCCAGCTTCGACGATAGGCGCATGGGAACCCCTCCAAGATCGGAATACAGAAGACGGAGAACAGGTATCAGACCGATCCTTTCCGATCCCTGTTCTCCGTATTCCGTTCTCTCAACAAAAAGGCCGGCCCCCATATCCCGGAGACCGGCCCAACACTCAAGCTCACGTCTGCGCCTTTAGCGGACGCCCAGCGTGCGGATCGCTTCCGGCGTGTAGCGGCTCTCTTGAAGCTCGTCGGCAAAGTAGTTCACCGGCGGCTCTTCAGCCCGCATCGACAGCGCCAGATAACGGCCCGAGATCACGTCGTAAACCAACTCCATCGCACCCGTGCCGCAATGCGGAACATGATACGCGTTCACCAGCGGAACCTCCTGGAAGCGCCACAACTGGCCGCGGCCGTCATAGTTCTCCGCGTTGTTCACGACCTGTGCGTCTTCGTCCATGTACATCACACGGCGCGCATACACGTGGCGCGAACCCGCCTTCAGCTTCGCCTCGACCACGTGCACACGGTGCGGCTCATAACGCACCACATCCTGGTTCACGTGCTGCGGCTTCACGAAGTCCGCGTACTTCGTTTGCAGAATGTCATACGAGTTGTACGCAATGAACTTCACCTGCTTGCCCTTCAGCGACCAGGTGTAACGGTCCAACGCCCCGTTGAACCCGTCAAACGCGTCCGACGTCGACATCGCGTCCGTGTTCGTGCCCGGGTTGTCGTAGGCAATGTCAGGCGCGCGGCGAACGCGACGCGTGCCAGGCGAATACGCCCAGGCCTTGCGAGGCTCAACCGACGCGTTGATCGACTCGTGAACCAAAATCACGTTCCCCGCCAGACGCGGCGGCGAGATCGTGTTGGCGATATAGAGCAGACCGATGTTGTTCAGATCGTCCGACGACTTCATCGCCGGGTTCGAGTAGCGAAGGATCGCCTCGTCCTGAACCGTGATCAGGTTGTACGAACCGTTCGACTGAACAGGCGCCGCCGCAAACTGGCGCGTCACCTTGAACCCACGGTACGAGAACCGCTTGTTCATGATCAACTCTTCGGCCTTCGTCGCAACCGGGAACGGCATCCCGACCTTGAAGTTCTTGATCCCGTCGCCATCGGGCGTCAGTTCCGCGTTCGCGGCGTTGTACTTCAGCGCCTCGTACACGTACTGCGGCAGCGCGCACGTCCGGCGCGACTGATAAACCTTCATCTTGTACGAGCCGAACTTCTTCAGAAGAGCCTTGTGCCCGTCCGTCAGATTCGCGTCGTATTGGCCCGCGTTCGCTCCCGTCACCGTGAACTTAACCGCATCGCCCGTAAACGGATTCGGCGGGTTGTCCTTCTTCGGGTCAAACTTCACGCCAGCCGGCGGCGACGACAAGCCGCCATCCCACGCAGGCACCATCCCGTCAGACGTGCCCGCACGCTCAGACCCGAACGGCGTCAGGTCCTTGCCCAATCGCGAAGCATCGCCCTTCGCCCACGCACTCCCGGTAAAGCCTACCGCAAGCGCGCAAGCCGTCACAAACATCAACTTCTTCGTCACAGTTTCCTCCACCT
>JBKJZU010000050.1:0-3291 GCA_046715015.1 Micropepsaceae bacterium | reverse complement strand
TCCGGCACCCGTCGTGTCGGCGACGCCGACCCGCAACACGTTGGTCCGCCACGTCACGTCGGTAGGCTCGACCGCGATAGAACCCCGCTCGCCAAGCGTGACGAGAACGGTCACGCCGCACCGCGCGGCCAACGCCTTCGCGATGCCCGCGTGCTCCCGTGTCCCGATTTGCAGGTGAGTCCCAAGCATTTCCGCCTCGCCTTCATTCACGACCAGAATATCGAGTTCGCGCAGTATTGCCTCGTCTACCGGCGTTGCCGGCGCAAGATTGAGAAGCGTTCGCGCGCCGGCGGCCTTCGCCGCGCGCAGAGCGCGCCAGTTCTCCTCGATCGGCACTTCCATCTGCAGGAGCAGCCAATCGCCGCGCGCGAGCCGCGGCGTCAGGCGATCGAGCAGGTCAGCGCGCGTCTCCATATTCGCCCCAGGCGACACGGTGATGAGCGTCTGCCCGCTCGGATCGACCGAAATGAAGCCGCATGCCGTTCGCGCGCGCCCCCGTGCCACGCACGAAAGATCGACACCTGCGGCAGCCAACCGCTCCAGCGCAAACGCGCCCCACGCATCCGTGCCCACAGTGCCAACCATCGCCACGCGCTGCCGCGGCCCGCCGCCGCACGCCGCAGCGAGCGCCTGGTTCGCGCCCTTGCCGCCCTGAACGACGGCATAGTCACGCCCGAGCACGGTCTCGCCGCGCGATGGCAGATGCGGTACCGGCGTGATGAGGTCGACGTTGATGGAGCCGAAGACGACGATCATGGAGACGCTTCAAGCTCCCGCCACAATTCCACGCGGCTTGCGCTCATAGTCGCGCCGTCCGATATCGGCAAGCGCCCCCGCAAGGTCGAGCCGCGGCACGCCCTGCGGTTCTCGCGCATAGACGAAGGCGGCCGCGCAATAGTCGTCCACCCGCTCGGCAATCGCGAAGGCGTGCAGCGGCGAATTGGCGTGCGGCTCACCCGTGACCCAACCGTTGCCCGCAAGCGTGTATCGCTTGCCCCAATCCTCCATCAGATGCTCCGCCCCCTTGGGCACCATCAACGCGCCGATCTGCTGGATCGTCGCGCGCATCTCGCGCTCGAACACGATCGGATCGGGGATGTGCCAGCGATAGAACCCAACGAAGTCGGGCTTCGGCGGCAAAGGCGATTGAGGATCGGCAGGCGGCGCGATGACGAGCGGCGCACCTTGGTACGCGGTCGTGTGCACGCCCATGCCCCACGCGCTGCCGACGTAATCTTCAAGGCCCGTGCCGCAATAGGTCGGGTGCGTCGTGTCGCCGTCGCGATACACCTTGAACTCGCCTTCGCCGTACCAAACCATGTCGTCCGGCAAAACGCGTACGCCGACCACGCAGCCGAGGAAGCGCCCGGGTCCCTTGATCCCGTCCACGATCGCGAAGTCACGCTTGAGCACGGTCGGGTTCTCGCGCCGGAACGCGACATGCAGATAACCTGCATCAGCGGCCACCGCCTCAAGCGTGTAATCCACTTGATAGTAGAAATTGATCGGCCGCTTGGCGTGGTTGGTTAGTTCGACGCGCATGTGACGCCGGAACGGCATCGGGAAATACGCGTTGAACCCGCGCCCTTCCTGCACCGCCGTCAGCGCGGTCGTGCACGCCACCGTGCGGCCGTGGGGCAAACCGAAGAAGTCGAGGGCAGGGACAGAGATGCTGGGCTCCGCCCGCCCGTCGTAGAAAACCTCGATAGCAACCGCGCGCATCTCTTCCGGCGGCGCCGCCATGAACGTCATCCAGATATGCCGCACGCACCCTGGCCCCACGATATCGGCCAACACGACCGTCTCGCCCGGCGCGATCCGGCGGTTGGGAGCACCTTTGCGCCCGCGTGCGATTGTGCCGCCCTGACCGCGCGCACCTGTTGGATTTTCAAAGCTGATCGACCGGCAATCGAGGGCCGTGTCGATACGCGAAGGATCGCCGAAGAGATGCATGAGGCCTCCTACCGATCACAGTGCGTTATCGATAGGGCGGAGACAAGCGCGGGCGAAATCCCGCGGGCGATCGAGCGCGCTAGTTGTTGAGCGTGCTCGCCGCGACGTAGTGCTTGGCGATCGCCTGCAACGCGGCGACCTCGTTCGGGAAAAGCTTGTCGAGCTTCACGAAATCGCTCATCCGCCCGCGCCGCACGGACCGCAGGATCGAAGCTTCCACCCCGCCTTGCGCGCGCACGATGACGCCGGCATCGCGCCACTCGTCGTCGGCGACCATGCCGCCGTCGGTGCGGTGAGCAAGGTGCGTCTTGACCGGCGCCTTGTCGCCGAACTCCGCGTTGTCGAGCGCGAACTCGCGGAACGTGCCGTTGCCTTCGTCTTTGGAGCAGATGATCATGTGTTGTTGGCTTCCCGTTTTTCTTTTTGTCCCACCGGCTCAGCGGGAGTTCATCTCCCGCTGGGCCCATCATTGAGGCGTAAGGCTTAGCTGCAGCCGGTCGTCGTTCCGCAGCTGTCGCACTTCAAGCAGGTGCCGTTCCTGACCAGCGTGAAGTTTCCGCAGTTACCGCACGCATCGCCCTCGTAGCCCTTGATGCGGGCTTCGACCATCTTGCGCGCGCGCAGGTGAGCGGTCGAAACCGTGACCTCGCGTTCCACGATCTCGATCTGCTGCGCGACCGGGTTCATGAGTGCGCGGCGGGCCTGCGCGTCGAGCGCAAGTTCGCTCGCCGTCGCCAGCATCATCTGCGCCGGATCCATTTTCACGGCAGCGCCACCTTCGACGACCATGAGTTGCTGCGGGATCTGACCGCGGACAAGACCAGCCGAAACGATCCGCGCGGTGCTCTGCGCAGGTGTTGCAGGGCGCTTGCCTTCGGAATCGCCGCCGCCGATCTCGCTGTCGCCAGGAATGACGTGCGCCAGGTCGTGACGGCCCAGATACGACACCGCCAGTTCGCGGAACACATAGTCGAGGATCGACGTCGCGTTCTTGATCGCCTCGTTGCCCGTCACCATGCCGGCCGGTTCGAAGCGCGTGAACGTAAACGCTTCCACGAACTCGTCCAGCGGCACGCCGTATTGCAGGCCGATCGAAATCGCGATCGCGAAATTGTTCATCAAGCTGCGGAAGGCTGCACCCTCCTTGTGCATGTCGATGAAGATCTCGCCGATTCGCCCATCGTCGTACTCGCCGGTGCGCAGGTAGACCTTGTGCCCGCCGACGGTCGCCTTCTGCGTATAACCCTTGCGGCGATGCGGCAGCTTCTCGCGGTCGCGCCTCGTAATCTCGATAACCCGTTCCACGATCCGTTCGGCCAGCGCTTGCGCGCGCGCCCC
>JBKJZU010000049.1:0-3794 GCA_046715015.1 Micropepsaceae bacterium | reverse complement strand
GGCCAAGCCGTCATCCGCGAGGCCGCGAAGATGCAAGGCATCACGCTCGTGGCCGGGTTGGAAGCGGCCGACAGTGCCGCGCAAGGCAAAGACTTGGGCACCCTCGCCGGCATCGACGCACTTGGTGCCCGCATTGAAGCTGATCCGCTACCCGTACTCGCCAAAGCCGACGCGCTGATCGATTTCACGCGGCCGCAAGCAACCCTTGCACTGGCCGATCTCGCGGCCCAAGCGCGCATCGTCCACGTCATCGGCACCACGGGCTTCGCCGAAGCCGACGAAACGCACATCAAGGCGGCCGCGCGTCACGCGACGATCGTGAAATCCGGCAACATGAGCCTCGGCGTGAACCTGCTCGCGGGTCTCGTCGAACTGGCCGCGCATGCCTTGGGTCAGTCGTTCGACATCGAAATCCTCGAAATGCATCACCGCCACAAGGTCGACGCGCCATCGGGCACCGCTCTTCTGCTCGGCCAAGCGGCAGCGCATGGTCGCGACAAGAAGCTGTCGGAATTAAAGCTGAAACCGAACGACGGGATCACCGGCCCGCGGCCGCCCGGTCGCATCGGCTTTGCGAGCTTGCGCGGCGGCAGTGTCGTCGGCGATCACACCGTATTCTTGAGCGGTGATGGCGAACGCATCGAGCTCACCCACCGCGCCGAAGACCGCGCAATCTTCGCCAAAGGCGCGCTTCGCGCCGCGATGTGGGGCCAAGGCAAGGGCCCGGGCCTGTTCGACATGCAAGACGTCTTAGGTCTGCGCCAACGCGGTTGAAGACTTCGCTTGGATCAGCGCCTTCCGTAGGACCGCAGCGAAATCCTTGCGTTCGAACGGCGCGAGATACGATCCGACCTCCAACGACCGACCGTGGCTGCGCAGCGTCACGGTCGTGCTTAGCTCGTCCTCATCGACCCAAACGCTGACCCAGTAGGCCGGGAACGTCCATTCCCGCCGCGCGCCGTCTTTGTCGACGCGTTCGACGGTCAGAGTTTCGCCTTCAATGACAAAGCGCTCGAACGCGCGCACCTGCGCATAGTTCAATCGAAACGCGACATAGACGGCCAGAACGTCAAGCCCCAGGAAGCCCGCGACCGGCCACGCGCCCTGCGAAATCATAACGCCGGCGAATACGGCGTTGATTGCGATCAGGAAACCGATGAACAGCCGGAAGCCGCGCGGTCCCAACGACCGGTACGGATGAATGACGGCATCGAAACTGGCGAGCGGCCTATCCATGCGCAAGGATGTTACGGGCATTTGCCCGGGTCGTCATCTCAAAGAGGGGCGCATGGTGGAGCTGAGCGGAATCGAACCGCTGACCTCCTCATTGCGAACGAGGCGCTCTCCCAACTGAGCTACAGCCCCATACGCCCGCGAACGGCCAAAAGACGGCTCTTCCGCGCGAAGGCAGGGGTTGTAGGGTCGCGCTCCATCCCCTGTCAAGTTAGGGCCGGTTGCCTTGCCGCCCCACCCCCTGACGGCTACATGTCCTCCACGCCACCTCGCCCGATTCCCTCGAAACTGAGAGCCGAATGTTGCTACTCGAAGTCATCAACACGCTGATCACGGTCTACGTCTGGATCTTGATCGCGCGCGTCGTTCTGTCCTGGTTGATCGGCTTTAATGTCGTCAATCAGTTCAACCCGGCGATCCGCGCCATCGACAATTTCACCCGCACCTTGACCGAGCCGCTGCTAAAGCCGATCCGCCGCGTCATGCCCGATCTCGGCGGTATCGACATCTCGCCGATCGTTCTTCTGCTCGCCATTGAATTCCTGCGCATTCTGGTCTTCCGCTCGCTCACCGGCACGCTGTGACGACCCTGCCGGTTCGCGTGACCCGCGACGGCATCCTGCTCGACATTCGCCTAACGCCCCGCGCCGCGCGCGACGGCTTCGATGGCCTGAAACAGGGCCGCCTCCAGGCGCGCGTTCGCGCTGTGCCCGAAGACGGTTGCGCCAACGCGGCGCTGGTCGAATTGGTCGCAGACGAAATCGGTGTCGCAAAGTCGACTGTCAGCATGGCCGCTGGCAAAACTGCGCGCCTCAAAACGGTACTGATCGCAGGCGATGCGAAGGCACTTGGGGCTCGCATCGAAGCCTGGGCGAAGAGGTTCGAATGACCGCGCAGATCATCGACGGCAAAGCGTTCGCAGCCTCCGTGCGCGCCCGCGTGTCTGCAGCCGCCGCCGAATTCAAGCAACGCCAAGGCGTTCCCGTGGGTTTGACGGTCGTGCTTGTCGGCAACGATCCGGCAAGCGAAATCTACGTACGCCTGAAGGTCGAAGATGCCCGCGAAGCCGGCATCGACTCGCGCGATGTCAAACTCCCCGCAACTGCGACCGAAGCGGAAGTTCTCGACGTCGTCCGCAAACTCAACAACGACCGCAACGTCCACGGCGTGCTGGTGCAATTCCCGACGCCCAAGCAAGTGCGGCAAGAAGCTGTCCTCGACGCGCTGTCGCCGGACAAGGATTCGGACGGCCTGACAACGCTGAGTGCCGGGCGCCTCGCCAGCGGCCGTTCGGGATTGGTCTCATGCACGCCGCAAGGCAGTCTTATGCTCATCAAGTCCGTCCGGCAGAACCTGGAAGGACTAAACGCCCTCGTCATCGGCCGCTCGCAGCTTGTCGGCAAACCGATGGCGCAGCTGCTGCTTCAGGAAAACTGTACCGTCACAATCGCCCACTCGAAAACGAAGGATCTGGCGGCCGCGGCGCGCACCGCCGACATTCTGGTCGCGGCTGTTGGGCGCGCCGAGATGGTGAAAGGCGATTGGATCAAACCCGGTGCGATTGTGATCGACGTCGGCATGAATCGCATCGATTTGCCCACCGGAAAGTCGAAACTCTTCGGCGATGTCGCCTATACTGAGGCGAAAGAGCGGGCCGGTGCGATCACGCCGGTGCCTGGCGGTGTCGGCCCCATGACGCGCGCATGCCTGCTCCGCAACACGGTTTTGGCGGCCTATGCCCAAGCGGGCATTCGTCCGCCGATGGAGCTTTAACGATGAGCACGCTGCCGCCTCTTTGGCTCGACCATATCAACATCCCCTCAAAGGACCCCGAAGTCCTCGCCCAGTGGTACGCGCAACGCATGGGGCTGGAGCGCCGCGAAACCATAGTGCACGGACCCGGCATTTCGATCTTCTTCAAGAAGGGCACGCCCTTGAATGCGGGCGAGGCATTCCACTTCGGCTTCCGCGTCGAAACGAAAGCAGCCGTCGAAGCCTGGGCCGAAGCCTTGGGTGTCGCCATCGCCTTCGACGAAGAAGACTTCTTCGCCGCCCGCATCACCGATCCTGAAGGCAATCTGTTCGAAATCTATTGGGACAAGCTCTAGGCCTGGGACCGCGGGCGTCTCGCCCGCTCTTCCTTACTTCTTCACCGACTGATTGCGCGCCGCGAGCAGTCTGAGCCTTAGCGCGTTCAGCTTGATGAATCCTTCCGCGTCCTTCTGGTTATAGACGCTGTCCTTCTCGAACGTGACGTAGTCCTGGCGGTAGAGCGAATTCTTCGACTCGCGGCCCACGACTGTCGCGTTGCCCTTGTAGAGCTTCATCCGCACGGTCCCGCTCACGTATTCCTGGCTCTTGTCGATCAAGGCCTGCAGCATTTCGCGCTCCGGCGTGAACCAGAACCCGTTGTAAACGAGCTCCGCGTATTTCGGCATCAACTCGTCCTTCAAGTGCCCCGCGCCGCGATCCAACGTAATCGACTCGATTCCGCGATGCGCCACGTAGAGGATCGTGCCGCCTGGCGTCTCGTACACGCCGCGGCTTTTCATGCCGACGAA
>JBKJZU010000048.1:0-3484 GCA_046715015.1 Micropepsaceae bacterium | reverse complement strand
GCCCTTGGGGTCCAAGTCCAAGCCCTTACGAAGCCTCGTACCCAAACGCCGCAACCCAAGGCTCAAGCGTCGGCAACACCGGCTCCAAGAAACGCCGGTAATTCCGCCACTTTCCGCGCGACGACGTATAGAGCGGCCGAACGACCTGCGAAGCACTCGGCGTCGCGATCACGCGCCGCTTCGCCGTCTCGGCGTAAGCTCGCACCGCATCGTCCCACGATAGACCGAGGAATGAGAGCAACGCACCCACCGACGTATCGAAGTCGCCGACCACGGCCTCGTACCGGACCTCATGAACCTCGATCGGCAGCTTCGCACGGCACGTTTGTACGAGCCGCATCACGGTGTCGTAGTATGCCGCCGCCGTATCGAGCCGCAGCAGCTGATACATCGCGGCATTCATCCCGAACCGTTGCTGATAGCAACTCAGCACGCAGTCCCTCGGGTCGCGCAGGGCAAGAACAACTTTCGCGGAAGGAAACAGGCGATGGATCACCGGCAACAGTGTCGCGTTGAGCGGAAGCTTATCGACAAAGACATCGCGCATCGGCGCGTCGGCCAAACCGGCGTTGACGCTCGACCGATAACCCGCACGCAGACGGTCGGCCTCGCCCTCGTCGAGTTGCCCCAATCGAGCAAAGTCGGCGTCACCACCTGCGAGCGCGCGCCCCGCTTCCATCAGATTGTCGCGCTCTTCAAGCGTGGTGACATTCGGATGCGAGGCTAGAATCTGATCGACCAACGTCGTTCCCGAGCGTGGAAATCCAATCACGAACACGGGCGAAGGCGAAGCAACGGACGATGCCTGCCACGTGCTGGCATCAAGACCCGCAATGAAATCGGTAAGCCGCGCGATTGATTGGGGCGCCAAATAGCTGCCGTCGTTTGCAAACTCGGCTGCAGCTTGCTCCAGCATCTGATTGGCCCGCGAAAACGCTGCAAACGCATCGTCGTAACGGCCGAGCTTCTCGTAAGCCTCACCCAAATGCCCCTGCACGACCACGTGGTTCGTTGGCGACAGCGAAGGTGCTCGAAGAAGAACTTCCAGGCCACTCGCGGCAGCGGTTGCATCGTCGGATCGCAACTGCACCTTGGCGCGCGTTAGCTGCGCGGACACATTCTGCGGCGCAAGGCTCAACACGCGGCCGGCAAGCCGGAGCGCGTCGTCAAGCCGGTGCTCTTCCTCGGCGATGCGCGCCAACCCCGCGATGGGCTCCGCATAGCTCGATTGAATGGCGACCGCGCTCTCATACGCCCGCTTCGCCTGGTCGCGAAGCCCAAGGTCGAGCAACACATTGCCAAGACTGTTCTGCGCAATCGCGTGGCGCCGGTCGACCCGCAAGGCCGCCTCCAACGCGTCGCGCGCATCGCTCAAACGACCGGCCGCCCGGTAGGCGGCGCCAAGATTGGTGAGCACATGGATGTGGCCCGGCATCAACTGCCGCGCCCGCTCATAGAGCCCGATCGCGCCCGTGATGTCGCCCGCATCCATGCGGGCAAGGCCGAGCAGCATGAGCGCATTCGGTTCTTCGCCGAAGCGCGCGAGCACTTGCTCGCAGAGCGCAACCGCCTCGCCGAACGCGCGACGCTCCATCGCCGCCGTCGCCTGCTGAAGCAATTGGATCGCGCCGCCGCTCATGCCCGCAACCTGCGCGAAGGCACCGGCCGAGACAAGCGCCTCACTCGATCACGAACTCCGCCCGGGGACGGATCAGCCGGCCGCTCGCACGCTGCTCGAACACATGTGCGAGCCACCCGACGGAGCGCCCGATCGCGAACAGCGCAAGCGCCGCACCCACCGGCAATTCGAAACTCCGCTCCAGCGCGACCAGCGCAAAGTCGATGTTGGGCTCAACCCCGGCCATCGCACGTCCCGCACCGAGCACACCCGCTGCAATCGGATCGAGCTTGATTTGCTCCAACAACTCCGCCGCGCGCGGGTCGCCCTCGCGATAGAGAAAATGTCCGAAGCCAGGCAGCAATTCGCCGTGCTCGAGACGGGTCGCAACCGCCTCGGCCGCGTCGCTCGCACGTTCGACGCCACTCAGGAACGCCCGCGTTCGCTCCGTTGCCGCGCCATGCAAAGGTCCGCTCAACGCGGCGATCCCGGCAAGCACGCAATGCGTATGCCGCGCGCCAGTCGAGGCAACGACGCGCACCGCGAACGTCGAAGCGTTCAACTCGTGATCCGCAAGCAGCACCAACGCGCGCCGTATCGCCTCCGACGCTTTCGGCTTGCCCCAAGCTTGCGCAACGGCGCGATGGATCGGACTTGAAACGGGTCCATTCACCGGCGCGACGGCAGCAGCGATCGCAAGCACCAGGCGCGCGGCGGCACCGAAGGCGTGCGCACCCGCCTTGCCCACATTCGGCGCCTCCAGCGCCGTGAGCAACGGCAGCAGCGTACTTGCGCGGTCCGTGGCGCGCTGGGGCGCAAAGCGCGTTGCAATCTCGGTCCAACCCGGAACTTTCGCCGGATCGAATGCAACGCCCGCGAACGGATCGGCATCGCCCGTCTGCCAAAGCAGATGCGCCGCTTCCTCAAGCGTCGCTTTGCGCGAGAACGCGATCGCGTCTTCGGAGCGGTAGTAGAGCCGGTCGTCCTCGAAATGCGTCAGCCGCGTCTTCAAGACCGGCAGTCCGAAATCGAGCGCGGTCGCCGCCGCCGTGCGCGGCCGGCGCATCTTCGTCTTGCGTGCCACGAGCGCCTGCACGTCGGCTGCCACATAGAGGCTCGCCTTGGCCCGACTCGGGTGTTCGGTCGATCGAACGAGGCCCCGGCTGACATAGGCGTAGAGTGTATTGCGGCTCACCCCCAACACCTTGGTCGCCGCCGCCGCATCGATCAGGGCGTCGGGCCGTTTCGGGACTGGCCGCTTGGCTGTGTTGCCGCTCATATTGATATGTTGATTCAAGATTGACTAAGGAAAGCTCAGCATCCACTTTTTGCAGCAGATTGCAAGTCAAGGAGATGTCCAGTGCGTCCGGGCCTCGACAACGTCATCGCCGCCGAAACCGTTTTGAGCCACGTCGATGGTGAGGCGGGCCGCCTCATCATCCGTGGCCATGATCTTGAGGATCTCGCGGGCCGCATCACTTACGAAGAGGCGACGGCGCTGCTCTGGGACGGCTTCGCGCCGACCGCGGACCTTCGCGCCGAACTTGGCCGCGCGCGCGTTCGCGCATTCGACATGTTCAAACCCCTGGCGGATCAGGCGAGCCGCCTTAGCGCCGTCGAGGCGATGCGGCTTCTGTTGGCGGCACTTCCCGACGCCGAACGCAACAGGGAACCCGTCGACGCACTCGCAGCTGCCGGGGTCGCCGCCGCGATGGCCGCACGCCTGACATCCGGACACTTGGCGCTCGCACCCGACCCCGCACTCTCGCACGCAGGCGACATCTTACGGATGCTGCGCGGCGCTCCGGGTGACGCCGACGAAGTCCAGGCCTTTGAAACCTACCTCGTCACCGTCATCGATCACGG
>JBKJZU010000047.1:0-3330 GCA_046715015.1 Micropepsaceae bacterium | reverse complement strand
TGGCTTTCGACCGAAGGCTTCCTCGACAAGATCGACGCGAACCTGCGCACGGCAATGAAGATGTAGCGCAACAAAACTTGTCATCCCGGGCGAGCAAAGCGAGACCCGGGACCCAGGAGACAGCTTGTCTCTCCTAGGCGCCGGGTCTCGTTCGTTTCACTCACTCGCCCGGGATGACAGTTATTGCGCGCGCTTGCGCGCCGCAAGCATAATCAAGATCCCTATCGCAGGTCCGATCAGCCCAAATACGCTGCCCTCAAAACCGAACGCGCCGCCCGTCATCATTTCGGACCCCGACAACGTCACTGGTTGCCAACCCGCGTTGAAGTCGTTGCCACTGACGTTCAGGCCCAGTAGCGGCCCTTGCATGATGTTCCAGCCCGCATGCAACCCGATGGGCAGCCACAGTGTACGCGTCGCAAGGTAGGCGAACGACAGCGTCACGCTCGCAAGAAAGATGTTCAGCGCTCCGATGGCGGCCATGTTGCTTTGCACGAGCGCCCCGCCGTGCAACGCTGTGAAAATGAGGGATGACACCACCACGGCGGCGGGCGTTGAAAACTTCCCCATCAATTCCTGCAGGATGTACCCGCGCATCATTACTTCCTCGCCCGCGGCGGCAAGCGTCATGCCGATCATGCTGAGCGCCATCGCGCCCATCGACACTTTCGCGAAATCGGGGTCGAAGGCGGCGAACCCGCCGAAGATTGCGGCGCCGAGCGCGCAGAGAAATATGAAACCGCCGGCCAAGCTGCCGGTCAGGAAATCGGCAACTGAACTCTGCGGCGCCAAACCCATCGCCATCGGCGATTTGCCGTCGAAGACAGCCATCAACACCATCGCGGGCAACGACATGGCGATGAAATTCACAATGCCGAGCGTCACGATGCGCGGCCAAGACGGAACCATCGCGACTTCCGCCGTCGCCGGCAGGACAACTTCAATGAGCCCGACGACGACCAGACCCATCAGCAAAAAATAGAGGATGATCTTGCCCGTCGATATCGCCGCCTTTTGCATCATGACCGGCACCCCCGCGTGCGGGAGTGTAGCGCAGGGATGGCGTCCTTAGCGACCCTAGACGATGGGATCGCCGACAGGCCGCGTCGACGGCCGCTGATCGAACTCGTCGGCGACCACATCGCTGGACACATCCGCCCATTCGCCGGCCAACCGCTCTTCCGCGATCTCGAGAATGCGCGCCCGCAGAACGTCGTCGCGGTCCAGGAGGTTCTCGAAATCGAGCGCGTCGATGATCATCATGTGCGTGCGGGTCAGCGCCGTCACCGTGCCCATCCGCTTCACGCGTTTGAGCAGCGCCAACTCGCCGAAAAACTCGCCGGCGCCGAGCTTGATCTGCTTGCGTGGCAGCTGAATCTTCACCTCGCCGTCGGCGATGAAGAACATGCCCTCCGCCTCCTCGCCGCGCGCCGCGATCACGGTGCCCGCCGAAACCGCGCGCGTGCGCATGATTTTCATCACTTCCGCGATCGCGGCGGCGTCGAGAGCGGAGAACAGCGGCACGCGCGCAACCATGCCCCAGGTGACGACAAAATCGCGCCGGTGAATCTCGTTCACGAAAGCGGTTGCCACGATACCGATCGGCAGCGCAAACAGCCCCAGCCCGCAAATCATCACGATCGCGCCGAACATCTTGCCGAGCGGCGTCACCGGCACCGCATCGCCGTAGCCGATCGTCGTCAGCGTCGCGAGCGCCCACCACATCGCGTCGGGGATCGTGCCGAACTGCTTCGGCTGCGCCTCGCTTTCGATCAGATGCATGATCGCGCCCGAAAACACAGCCGTGCCGATCATCAGGATCACAGCGCCAACAAGCGCGCGCCGCTCCTCGTAGAGCGCACGCCAGAGCGTCACCATCGCCGGCGAATAGCGCACGAGCTTCAAGAAACGCAGCAAGCGGAACATGCGCAATACGCGCAAATCCGCCGCGGGCATGATCAGCGAAAGATAGGTCGGCGCAAATGCCAGAAAGTCGATGATCTGCGACGGCCGGCCGGCGAACATCAATCGCCCGAGCATGGGCCCGCGTTGCCGTATCGCCGGAATCTCGATCGACGCCCACAGCCTGAGCGCGTACTCGACGGTGAAGATCGCGACCGACGTGACGTCGAACACGAGAAACGCCGTCGCGAACTCGGCGTGGATCGACGGCACGCTTTCGAGGATGACCGCCAGAACGTTGGCCATGATCAATGCGACCATGAAATCGTCGAAATAGCGCGCGGCCGCGTTCGACCCGCCCGCCTCGATGGTCAAGTATACCCAACGCCGCCAGCTGATCGCGTCACCGCCCGCCTGCGCGCGCAATTCCATCACGCAGCCTTCATCGCAGCGGTGATCGCATCGAGCGCTGCTTGCAGTTTCGTCCCGTCCGGCCCGCCGCCTTGCGCCATGTCGCGTCGCCCGCCGCCGCCCTTGCCGCCAACGGCTTCGACACCTTTCTTCAAGAGCTCGACCGCATTAAAGCGTTTCACCAAGTCTTCCGTCACGCCGACAGCGATCGCGGCCTTGCCGTCCGCCGCTGTCGCGAACGCGACGACACCCGATCCGATCTGCTGCTTCGCTTGATCGACGAGCGAGCGTAGATCCTTCGGCTCGACACCTTCAACCGCGCGCGCCATCAGCTTCACGCCGCCGACATCGGTTGCATCGTTCGTAGGTCCACCGCCGCCGCCCATCGCAAGCTGCCGCCGCGCCTCCGAGAGATCGCGCTCAAGCTTCCTGCGCTCGTCCATCAACTGCGAAATGCGTGCAGGTACCTGGTCCACCACCGTCTTGAGGATGTCCGTGGCTTCGTGGGCAAGGCGACGAAACGCGTTGAGATAGGCAAGCGCATCCGAACTCGTCTTCGCCTCGATACGTCGCACGCCCGATGCAACTGCCCCTTCCGCAACAATCGTAAATAGACCGATGTCGCCGAGCCGGCGAACATGCGTGCCGCCGCACAACTCGACCGAATAGGTCTTGCCGTCATCGGTGCCCATCGATAGCACGCGCACTTCATCGCCGTATTTTTCGCCGAAGAGCGCCATCGCACCTTGCTCGATCGCCTTCTCCGGCGTCATCAGCCGGGTGACCACGTCGTCGTTCGCGCGCACCATGTCGTTGACCATGGCTTCGATGGCGGCAACTTCCGCTTCGCTCACCGCCTTCGGATGAGAAAAGTCGAAGCGCAGCTTGTCGGGCGCGACCAGCGAACCCTTCTGCGTCACATGGGGCCCGAGAACGCGCCGCAGCGCTTCATGCAACAAATGAGTCGCCGAGTGGTTCGCGCGCGTCGCCGTACGCCGCACGCCGTCTACGCGCAGA
>JBKJZU010000046.1:0-3405 GCA_046715015.1 Micropepsaceae bacterium | reverse complement strand
GGCCATGATGGTGAACACGGCCGCGATCACCGCAAGCCCGCCGACACGGATGCCTATGCGCGCAAACGCATCGGCGAAGAGCACCGACGCCTTGGTCTTCTTGTCGCGCTCATAAAGAACGGAGGCCGGCCGCCTACCGTCCTTCGGTTCTGGTCCCGACATCGCGCTATCCGCCACCGCTATCATCCGAGTTTATCGACAAACCCGGAGTCCCCTACTGTTTGCCCCCGCAAACAGGAAACCCCGGCGGCAACCTACACAGCCGCCGGGGCAATTCAACTAGACTGAAAACTAGTCCCCGAGGCCCAGTTTCGAACGCTCGTCTTTCGCCATGACGAACGGCATCGGGTAGTACCCGTCCTTCGTCGTGGCGTCCTGGCCGCTGCGCGAGAACACGAACTTCAGGAACTCGCTACGCAGCGGATCGAGCGCCGCCGATGGGTTCTTGTTCACGTACACATAAAGGAAACGCGTGATCGGGTATTTGCCCTGATAGGCGTTGTTTTGCGTCGGTTCCTGGCATTGCCCATCGCGCCCGGACACTGCGATGGCCCGCACGTCCGCCGTCTTGTAGCCGATGCCCGAATAACCGATTGCGTACTTGTCCGCGGCAATGCCTTGCACGACAGCCGACGAGCCCGGCTGTTCCTTGACGGTGCCCTTGTAGTCGCCGTTCAGGAGCGCAACCTCTTTGAAGTAGGCATACGTGCCCGACGCCGAGTTGCGGCCGAACAGCGAAATCGCCTTGCCGGCATAGTCGCCGCTCAGGCCGAGTTGATCCCACGTCTTGAGGTCCGGCGAGCCGGACGTCCGCGTGACCGAGAAGATGCCGTCAATCTGCGCCAGCGAGAGGCACTTGATCGGGTTGTCCTTGCTCACAAACACCGCGAGCGCATCGACCGCGACGCGCACTTGCGTCGGCGCATAACCATACTTCGCCGTGAACTGGTCGATTTCCTGGCCGCGCATCGCGCGCGACATCGGTCCGAATTGCGCCGTGCCCGCGATCAACGCCGGCGGCGCGGTCGAGGAACCCTTGCCCTCGATCTCGATCTTCACGCCGGGGTACATCTTACGGAAGTCTTCCGCCCACAGCGTCATCAGATTGTTGAGCGTGTCCGAACCGATCGACTTCAATGTGCCCGACACACCGGAGGTCGACGCATACGGCTTGTAGCGCGGGTCCAACGTGTCCGCAGCCGTTGTCGCCCCAACCACAGCGGCGCTGGCGAGCAGCGCAGCCAGTCCAAATCTTTTCATCATCGTCCCTTTGTCCCATTGCGCTCGGATGAGCGCGGGCGCGATCTCAACCATAGCGCCGTGAAGGTTTTGTGATGGTGGCGTCACAGAGATGCTGCAACCCCCAGGGCGATGAAAATGACTTTGTTTTCAACGTGTTGCAGGTAGCGGCATAACGCCCGTGCATCGAGATATTTGGGAGAAAAGTCTTGCCGATTTCGCGTTAGAACGCGGGGTGCGCTTGGAGCGACAGGGGCTGCCGCTCCAAGCGCGAACTTAGGCAAGGGGCACAATCGCCAACGCCGATAGTGCTGCGAGAGAGAAACAGCCTTCGGATGAAACTGTTGTGACGCCTTTGCGGAATTTTTGTTGTGCCCACAAGAAGAACCGGAGTTTCACACATCCGACACGCATTCTTCACATCGCGATGGCACCGATTCTTTGCCCTTGGCTGTAACGATTCGGCCACGCGGGCCTGATGGGGATCGAAACGATGTCGCTGGTCACAAGCTTCGACAGTCAACCCGCGCGGCTGTGGCCGCGCCCCGTTCCGCGCAAGCCGGAGCCGCCTAGGGCGCGCCGGCACCGCACGCTCTGGATCTCGGATGTCCACCTAGGTTCGCGCGGCTGCAAAGCCGAAGCGCTCTGCGCCTTCCTCAGAAGCAACGACTGCGACCTCCTCTATCTTGTCGGCGACATCGTTGACGGCTGGCAGCTGTCGCAACGCTGGTACTGGCCTGAGAGCCACAAGAGGGTGATCAACGAGATCCTGCGCATGTCGCAATCGGGAACGCGCGTCATCTTCATTCCCGGCAATCACGATGAAGTCTTCCGCGACTATGTCGGACTGTGCTTCGCCGGCGTCGAACTCGCGGAGGAAGCGATCCACGAAACCGCAGACGGCCGGCGCTTGCTCGTGCTCCATGGCGACCGCTTCGACGGCGTCGTTACGCACGCGCGTTGGCTCGCGCGGGCAGGGGACTGGGCACACGCCTGGGCGATCCGCGCGAACGACGTCGTGGCGGCGGCGCGGCGCGGCCTCGGCATGCCGTACTGGTCGCTGTCGCGTTGGCTCAAAGACCATGTCAAGGACGCCGTCGAATTCATCGGACGCTTCGAAGACGCCGTTGCCGAAGAAGCACGCAGTCGCGGCCTCGATGGCGTTGTCTGCGGACATATCCACAAGGCGGAAATTCGCCAAATCGGCGAGATCGTCTACTGCAACGATGGCGATTGGGTGGAAAGCTGCACCGCACTCACCGAAGACGACGCCGGAAATCTAGCGCTCGTCCAGTGGACCTCGGGCGCGGAGGAAATTCCTGTGAATAACTCCGCGTACGCCAACGCTGCAGAATGACGCACGCGCCGTAAGCGGCGCGCGCTTCCGTTTGTGACACCTGATTCCCACACAGGTGTTGCGCCATGGCGTCTTGGCATCGCCGCACGCTGTGCAAAACTCGGGTCTAAGAAAAAATGAAGACGTGGGGTGATCATGTACAAGGTGATCGTAAGCGCGGCTGGCCGAAAAGAAGCCATAACTTTCGCCGACAAGCCAAAGGCGATGAACTGCGCCGTGCGCGTCCTCAAGAGTGAAGGCGACGAAGTCAAAGTCACGATCGAAGATGCCACCGGTATCGTCTTCAACCACGCTGAAATCGCGCGCGCCAGCGAAGCGGTACGTCTCTAACACCCGTGCTAGGATTGCCCTCCTTCGGAAGGGGAGGGGACATGTTGTTCACGCCGCCCGGCAAGGCGTAGCGCTCACGGCAAGTCGCGCACGCGCGCCAAAACCTCGTCCCGCTGCCGATAGGCCGCCTGCGCTCCCGTCGTCTCGCACGAGAGGCTTGCCCCCACGCTCGCGAAACGCACGGCCTCGGGCAATGCCGCGCCACCGTCGAGGGCAGCAGCCAGGTAGCCGACGTAAGCATCTCCGGCACCCGTCGTGTCGGCGACGCCGACCCGCAACACGTTGGTCCGCCACGTCACGTCGGTAGGCTCGACCGCGATAGAGCCCCGCTCGCCCAGCGTGACGAGAACGGTCACGCCACACCGCGCGGCCAACGCCTTCGCAATGTCCGCGTGCTCCCGTGTCCCGATTTGCAAGTGGGTCCCAAGCATTTCCGCTTCGCCTTCATTCACGACCAGAATATCGAGTTCGCGCAGTAC
>JBKJZU010000045.1:0-3155 GCA_046715015.1 Micropepsaceae bacterium | reverse complement strand
GCCCCAGAAAGGTGCCAAGTGCGGGGAACCAAGTCGAAGACCGGTTCGCAGCTGCTTCTCGAGGGGATCGTGTCTCGAATCGACAACCGCAAAACCCGGCGGCTTTCTTTTGGAGTATTCGCTGCAGCGGCTGTTAGCGCTGGCCCTTCTCGTCGCGCTGGTCATGGATGGTCTTCGGTCGTTCCTGGAGGAAATAAGAATCGTTCAGGCAGCCGCAGCCGCATGCCGCCTCGTCGCGCAACGTTGGGCCAAAGGCCATGATCTCCGCAAAACGTGCCGCATGCGGTCGCAAATCGTTGCGAATAACGGTGTCCATGCTGTTTCGATCGACGAAAATAATACCAAAACAAGGGAAAGGTCTGTCACGGAAAGGCCTAAGTAGATAGCGAAGAACACGCGGGTTTCCCCCGTATTTGGCTGAGGAATCCGCCGTTCTCTATTTACTTTGATTATACCAAGACTATATGCCTCTCACGTCTTGGTGATCCTATCCGGACGATATTTTGCAATACCGGAGTACAGATTTTGACCCATGCAACCGCCGGCGCGCCGATGCCCACGACGATCGAGGCGACGCGCCTCACCTTGTCGAAGGACATCCACGCGAGGTGGAACAAGTTCTCGGAAGCGGACGCTGCGGCCTTCAAGAGCAGCGACGACCTCGTCACCCAGGTCGTGGCCAAGTACGGCCTGAACAAAGCAATCGCTCAGCATGACGTCGAGGCCCTGTTGAAGGGCCGCAGCTTCTAAGAACGAGGAAACGCGCGTCTCGAATGCGGCAAGCCGGGGCGCCCACAAAGAAGGACCGACCCTATGACCGACAAAGCCATTCAACTCGACAACCGGCGCGGCGATGCCGACCGCAAAGCGATCGAACTTCGCCGCCTGGTGCTGGCCGTCGAGGCCGAGAAAGACGCCGTCAAACTGCGCCAGGAAGATCTCGAAACCGAGATGATCGAAGCGCCCAGCGCTTCGTGGCCCGAAGCGGCGGAGAAGGCACGTTACCTGATGGGCCTGCTCGCCGGCACGAGCGCGGCCCGCGACCCGCGGCGCAAGAAGCTGATCGCAAGCACGCTTGAGGATTTTCGCCTGCTGTCGGCGAAACCGGATGGCGAGGCTTGAACCATGGCCAAAGGACAAAAGCGCAGCAACCGCGAGAAGAAGAAACCCAAGGCGAGCGCAAAGAAAACGCCTGCCGCTCTGCCGGCGAGCGGAGCTCCCGCCTTCGCGTTCAATCCGGCGCGCGGTGGCGCCAAGCGCCCAAGCTGGCGATGCCCGGCCGCAGCAACGAAAGCAGCGTGTGCTTTCGCGGCGCCTTCGCGCTCAAGGGCGTCGACCGGACGTTGCCGGCCGGCGTCTATCGCATTGTCACGGAGGAAGCCGCACTCGACGGCATTTCCTTCATCGCCTATCGGCGCGTCTCGACCAGTATCATCGTCCCGATCGGCGAGGGCTCCGAAGAGACCATGCCGATCGATCCCGTCGATCTCGAAGCCGCGCTCGATCGCGACAAGCTCGCCTTTCCGCACTGATGCTGACGTAAAATATAGGGAACTGCGACGAGCGTGCCTCTGACGTCGGTGCAATCTTGGGCTATGGGTATGCCCCGCTGGCAACTAAGGACAGGGCTTCATGCAAGGTGACATTTGGTTCGTGATCAAGCTTACGCGTCTTGAAGATTCCGATTGGGACGGCGTTGCCGACTCGTTCGAAACCGAAGAACAAGCTCGCAGATTCGTGTCCACCAACGCCGGATACTATCCCGGTGTCCGCTATGTGGTCGCGTGCGGCGTTGCCGAAGCGACCGTCGCCGTGGAACAGGACGTAGAACTCGTTGAAATCGATGAAGACGACTAGAGCGTAGAGCCGTCGTATTCGGCACCTGGGATGCATTCACGCGGTCTACGACTTCGCTGACGGCGGTCCGGTATCCCGTCCCTTATTGGCCGCGTGTTGCCACTACGCTGCCATTGTGTTGAACATTTAGTGCTTTCAGGCAAACGCGCAAAAAATACATGCCGCATGGAACCAAACGACGCCGCGTGCGTTTTGCGTTGGGGATCGCCGGCCGGTGCCCCAGGTGGTTTGACCCCTCTAAGCTGCGTCGCTAATGCCGGTTTTTCTCCTGCCAAACGGAAGGCGGCATGCCGGAAATTATCGCCAAGAACGAGCAGCAAAAGAGCGCCGAAGCCGAGGTCGAAGGCTTCCAAAACAAACTAGGTCCGTTTGTCGTCGCCGCCGAAGTCACACGCATGGCGATGGTCTTCACGGACGCCAAGGACCCCGCCCACCCGTTGATTTTTGCCAACGACGCCTTTCTCAAGCTTACCGGCTATGAAAGGCAAGAGGTTCTAGGCCGTCCCTTCAACTCGCTTTTCGCGCCCGGCATCACCGCCGAGGCTCTCGCCGGTTCTGAAGCCGCCTTTGACGTCACCTCCGATGCCGAACCCGAAATCCTCTACCGCCGCAATGACGGGAGCGAGTTCTGGGCGTCGATCTTCATCAGCCCGGTTCGCGACAAGGACGGTGTCGTCGTGCAGCAATTTATCTCGCTGGTCGACTTGACGCGCTACAAACAAGAGCAGGCGCAATCGAGAGTTCTGATTCAGGAATTGAACCATCGCGTCAAGAACACGCTCGCCACCGTGCAATCGATTGCCGCGCAAGCGTTGCGAAGCTCCTCGGATCCGGAGGTTGTTCGCGAAGCCATAGAGTCTCGTCTTTTCGCACTCTCCTGCTCGCACGATCTTCTGACGCGCGAGAGCTGGGAAGGGGCGGGGCTGTTCGATCTGATCAATGAGGCGCTGAAACCGTTCGGGGTCTCGAACGGCCGCGCCGGGCGGGTCGTCATAACGGGCGACAATATTCGTATGTCGCCGAATACGGCTCTGGCGTTGGGCATCGCGCTTCACGAGCTGGCGACCAATGCCGTCCAGTATGGCGCCTTCTCCAACGAGATCGGATCGGTCGCCATCACGTGGTCGATCGTGCCTCAAGCGGGAGCCGACCGGCTCTCATTGCACTGGTTGGAGAAGGACGGCCCGCCCGTGGCGCCGCCCACGAGCACGGGGTTCGGTTCGCGTGTGCTTGAGCGCGGTCTGGCGCACGAACTGGACGCCAAGGTGCAGATCGACTACCGCCCGGAGGGCCTTTCG
>JBKJZU010000044.1:0-4098 GCA_046715015.1 Micropepsaceae bacterium | reverse complement strand
CTGATGTAGAGCCCGGAAAGTCGCCCGCCAGAAAACGGACGCAATCGAATCCGTAACAGCGTAACATTGGCGGCTCTCCGCCGTTTCTGACGTAACACTGACGTAACCGAGCGTAACCGAGCGTAACTTCAGCGTAACTTGCTCGCTTTGTGGTGCGCAGCTGAGCTGGAGCGACGCGCTTAGTGCCGCCGCGCATGAAGCACACCCCTCCCGCAAGCCTCACCGGAGCGGTCCAAGCCCCGGGGCGTTCAACCCCTACACATTGTCAAGTCGCAGCCGAAATCGCCCCGATTCAAGGACCGATCTGGAAAAGAACAAAGATAGAACATTCTTCCAGAAAGTCAAGTGCTTTCCACCATGTCCCCAAAACAATTTCGTCGCACACTTCCTTCCATTGGGCGCCGCGAATGCCGCCGGCAACGTCGCCAAGCTGCGCTGTTCTTGCCCCGCTATGCAGCGCACTGCTATCAGCGACGCTGCAGTTTGTAGGTGATCGAATGCTTCGCGCCACGTTGACGGTCCTCGCGGCTATGTTCATTGCAACAGTCGCGGCCCAAGCCGACGACGATCCCTATGCCCCCGGCCGCGCGATCGTTGCCGACATCAACCGCGTCGTCGCTCCAAAAGGCGTGCAAGAGACGTTCGAATTGGTGCTGGGCGGCACTCGTCAGGTCGTGAACGTTCGCGGCGCCGATCGCGCGAACCCTATCCTCATCTTCATCCACGGCGGCCCCGGTTCGGTCGAGATGCCGATGGCCTGGACGTTTCAACGCGGCTGGGAAGATTTCTTCACGGTCGTCCAGTGGGACCAGCGTGGCGCAGGCAGGTCGTTCCCGCTGAACGAACCGGCCGCGATCGCGCCCACGATGACGCTGGAGCGCTACCGCGACGACACGATCGAACTGATCGATCAGTTCCGCCGCAAATACGGCAAAGACCGCGTCTTCCTGCTCGGCCACAGCTGGGGTTCCGCGGTCGGTCTTTCGGTCGCCGCGAAACGTCCCGACTTACTCTACGCCTATATCGGCATGGGGCAGTTGATCGACTGGCGCGAGAACGAGCGCGTCGGCTTCGCTTGGACGCTCGACCGCGCGCGCAGCGTCGGCAACGCCGAAGCCGTGCGCGAACTCGAGGCCATGAAGCCCTATCCGGATGACGGCGCAATCACGATCGAGAAGGCGGACGCTTGGCGCAAATGGGCAATTCAATACGGCGCCTTAGCGGCCAACCGCCAGAACGCCGACTTCTATTTCAACGCCACACGCCTTTCGCCCGAGTACACACCGGCTGATCGCAAAGCCTGGGGCGACGGCAGTGCCTTCACGGTGCAGACCCTGATACCGCGCCTTTCGGATCTCTCGTTCAAAAGCCTCAAGCGCCTTGACGTGCCGGTGATCTTCTTCTTGGGGCGTCACGACTACGTGGTGCCGGCAACGATCGCCGAAACGTGGCTGCAACGTGCGCAAGCGCCGAAAAAGGCTGTCGTGTGGTTCGAGAACTCGGCTCATCTGCCGATGATCGAGGAACCCGGCCGCGTACTCGCCGCACTGCTGCAACACGCGCGACCGCTCGCGGCAAAAGAACGCTGACTCCAGCCCAGCGCGCGTCAGTTGAGCATGCGGCAGCGCGGACACTTATTGCGCACATACCGGCCGGACAGCTCATGCGCAGCTTGACCGCGGCTGCACCCGCATATGACGTTGCAGGATCAAGTCTCTGAGGGATGCAGCGATGGACACCGTCGACGGCTGGCTCGAAACACTGCGTAGTTTCTTGCCGAATTTCGCGCTCGCGGGTTTGTCCGTCGAGTTCACGATGCTGGGTCTCGCCGTCGTGTTAGGCTTGCTGCAACTCCTCATCGCCGCGCGCACCGGCAACTCTCAGCGCGGGCTCGCCTGGAATGTCGGCGCCCGCGACAACGACCCGCCGCCCGTCGGCGCCGTCGCCGGACGCCTCGATCGCGCGTTTCGCAATTTCATGGAGACGTTTCCGTTCTTTGCCGGCGCGGTCTTCGCGACACATGCCACGGACCGCTTCGGCGTAATGACGCTGCTCGGTACGCAACTCTATCTCGTGGCCCGCGTCGTCTATGTCCCGCTTTACGCCGCCGGTGTCCCGGTCGTGCACACCGTCGTTTGGCTGCTCTCGATCGTCGGCCTGATCTTGACGCTCGCCGCGTTGTTTGTTGAACCCACGGCGGTCATCATCGCGCCGGGAGACTCGACGTAGGTGAGAACCCACTCCGTCACCGCAATGACGCTCGCGAGCGCGGCTAACGCGTGCTAGCGTTCACGCAATCTTGAGGTCGGGCACATGCGCATCATTCGTTTCCTGCTCTACACGCTCCTCGTCATCGTAGCGCTCGCCGTCGCTGGTGTCGCCGCACTCTGGGTCTTGAACCCGTTCGCGCCTGAGGTCACCGTCGCCGATCCCGCACCCGAAGGCCGCCGCGTTACCGAGAACGGTTTGATCGCGAACTACTATCCGCCGACGGCTGCCGGCAAACACCCGGGCGTCCTGCTGCTCGGCGGTTCGGAAGGCGGCTTGGGGTCTGGCGGCGGTCGTATGGCGAAAGCGCTGCAGGCGAAGGGCTACGCCGTGCTGCACGTGTCGTATTTCGGCGCGCCCGGTCAAAGCAAAGTACTCGCGCTGGTGCCCCTCGAAACATTCGACCGCGCGCTCGACTGGCTGAAGGCGCGAGCGGAGGTCGACGCCGAACGCCTCGCCATCGTCGGCGGCTCGAAAGGCGCCGAAGCGGCCCTCATCGTCGCGACGCGCCATCCTGAACTGCGCGCCGTCGTCGCCGGGATGCCGTCAAGCGTCGCTTGGCAAGGCATCGACTGGAACTTCGTCAACATGATGTTCAACCCGCCCGGCGGCTCGTGGAGCCTCGATGGCAAACCAATCCCGTTCGTGCCGTACGTTCAGCCGAAGCAGTTCACCGGCGACATCGGCGCCATTTACGCAGCAAGCCTCGCCGAGCTGCCGAAGCACGAAGACGCGATCATTCCGATCGAACAAAGCAAAGCCGCCGTTCTTCTGATTTGCGGCAAACGCGACACGCTCTGGCCCTCATGCCCGATGGCCGATCAAGTGAAAGCCCGCGCCGGAGCAAAAGGCGGCCCGATCGTCACGATCCTCGCCTACGACGACGCTGGCCATGCGGTCATGGGCTTGCCCGTCGAAAAATCGAACCCAAACTACGACCGCCTCGACAGCCTCGGCGGCACCGACGACGGCAACAACGCCGCCCGCACCGACGCATGGCCGAAGGTGATGGAGCATCTAGGTTCAGCGTTGAGAGGACCGCCACCCACATAGCGCGGCCAAATTCGTCCCCCAACTGTCATCCCGGCCAAACGAAGCGCGAGCCGCTTATCGCCTACTTGGAGGCGGCGCTAACGTGACCAAGTTCGACTTCGAATGCTGCAAGGTGTCTGCCGGTCCGCCCGTTGTGCCATAGCTGTTTGCGATGCGCTGAACGCCTTCCTTGAAAGTCGACAGACCAAAATTCATCAGCAGGCCCAGGGGAAGTTTCATTAGGCGCAGGTAAGTCAGCGTTTGCTTGATGTGAACCGCAGCCGTTCGCTCGACCGACTTCACCTCAATCAGCAGGCGATCTTCGACGAGTAGGTCAGCGCGAAACGCATCATCAAGTACGATACCGTCGTACTCAAATGAGATCGTCTTCTGACGAACAACGCGCAACCCTCGCTTTTCAAGCAATCGGGCCAGCAGTTGCTCGTAAACAGACTCAAGCAATCCCGGACCGACTTCCAAGTGAAGCTTGTAGCCGCAATCGACCGCCTCACGCGCCAGCGTTTCGATATCCATAGAGGCTTCCGTCAATCACATCGCGAGGCTTGCGCGACAATGAGGCGGGATTGCGGCGCAAACGGTTGCGCCGGCGTGCGTGGCACCGCCGCAGTGTTTCCCGCAAAGCCGCAAAGCCGCTAAGAAGCAAGAACAAGTTTTCTTCCGGCGCGAAGCACCAATCGGACTCTGAGTAGCGCCGGCGGCGGCGGGGTTTCTATTCTTTGCGGCTTTTGGTCTTTTGTAAGAAGCAATAACGCGGTTTATTACGGCGCGAAGCGCCCA
>JBKJZU010000043.1:0-6195 GCA_046715015.1 Micropepsaceae bacterium | reverse complement strand
TTCACACCGACTTCGAGAAGGGTTTCATCCGCGCGGAAACCATCGCCTTTGCCGACTATGTCGCCAACAACGGCGAGGCGGGGGCCAAGGACGCGGGCAATTTCCGCCTGGAAGGCAAGGAGTACGTCGTTCAGGACGGCGACGTGATGCACTTCCGCTTTAACACCTAAGCCCCGGATTTACGCTACTCGGCGAGGGAGTTTGCCCACTCCGGGCTAGCCATGGATAATGGTGGCCGGGGGAGTTGCCGATATGGCCGTGATGCCAGAGTGCGCCAATTGCGGGACGGCGTTGAACGGTCCTTATTGCTCGAACTGCGGGCAAAAGGCGTCGGACTATCACCGGCCGGTCTGGTGGATATTCGGCGAATTCCTGGACTCCGTTTTCAACTACGACTCGCGCACGTTCCGGACGATCTGGCTGTTGTTCGCCGAGCCCGGCGAATTCACGCGGCGCTACAACGAGGGCAAGCGCGCGTCGCTGTTGCCGCCGTTCCGGTTGTTTGTGGTCGCGACCGTCGTGTTCTTTCTGACGCTGCAACTGACCGACATCGCGATGGTCGCGTTCAAGATGAAAACCGTGTCGCTGGCCGATTTGCCGCCAGCGGCGGCGGAAGCGCTCAAGAAAAGAAAAGCGAACGGTGTGACGATCTCGGACGATAAACAACAGGCCGTCGTCACGATGGACTTTTTTGTTCCGGCCTCTCAGCTGAAGCATGTCACGCTGACCCCGGAACAACGCCGCACGGTATTTTCGAGCGAAGACGCGCTTAAAGCGGAAGCTAAGAACGCCACGCCCGACGAGGCGGGGTGGCTGAATTGGATTCAAACGAAGGCCAAGCGCGTCCAGGAAGGCTATGAGCGGGCGCTCGCCGATCCGATGAAGCTGAACGGTCCGCTGAACGTTTGGCTGCCGCGGCTGATGTTATTCCTGGTGCCGATTTTCGCGTTGCTGCTTGCGGTCGTGCACTGGTGGCCGCGGGTTTATTTTATCGAGCACCTGGTCTTCTCGACCCACATCCACACCGTGGTTTTCGTGGCGTTGTCCTTGCTCGCCCTGTCGGCGGCGATCCTGGGCGACTCCGTCTTCATGGGGGCGGTCTGGCTGATCCTCGCGATCTATCTTTGGATGGCGATGTACCGGGTCTATGGGCGCAGCTGGTGGCTGACCTCCATCAAGTTTTTGGCGCTGCTGATGGTTTATTCGGTGGTCTTGTCGGTCGGGATGGGCCTCGTCCTCCTCGCCGCCCTGTCGGAAGTCTGAGGCGTTTCCTTACGCGCTTTTCACGCTGCGGAAAGGGTGGCGCAAACTTAGGTCTGCGATAGTACGCGTGCGCCGGAAGACCACACGGCGAGAAGTCCTCAGCACTCGAAGACACCTAGCGCTTTCTTGCCTCGCGCCTGGTGGGAATTGACCGGCGTGCGCAGCTCCCCAGCCGCACGCCGGTTTTTTATTGGCTATTTCTCGGCGTTGAGCCAACGGTTGAAGAACCCAGCCGCGACGGCACCGGCCAAGGGTGCGACCCAGAACAACCACACTTGCTCGAGCGCCCAGCCTGGCGCGAAGACCGCGGGTCCCAAGCTGCGCGCGGGATTAACCGATGTGTTCGTTACGGGAATGCTGATCAGATGAATCAACGTCAAGGCGAGTCCGATCGCGAGCGGCGCGAAACCTGCCGGCGCGTTCTTGCCCGTGACACCCAAGATGACCAGCAAGAACATCGCCGTCAGCAGCGCTTCGGCGATCGCGCCGGAGGCGAGGCTGTAGCCGCCTGGTGAATGTTCGCCGAAGCCGTTCGACGCGAAGCCCGCCGTCGGGTCGAAGCTCGGCCCGCCGACCGCGATCAGATAGAGCACGCCCGCGCCGGAGATCCCGCCCAAAACTTGCGAGGCCCAGTAGGGCAAGATTTCGTTCAGTGGGAAACGTCCGCCGGCCCAAAGGCCTGCGGTGACGGCCGGATTGAAGTGGGCGCCGGAGATGTGTCCGAAGGCGTATGCGCCAGTGACGACGGTTAAGCCGAACGCAAACGAAACGCCGAGCAGTCCGATACCGACGTCCGGGAAGCCTGCTGCAATGACTGCGCTGCCGCAGCCGCCGAAGACGAGCCAAAATGTACCGATAAACTCGGCAGCCATCCTGCGACCGATGTCCATGGTGTTTCCCCTCAAAAGGGCGCCGATTCGCGCCACAGGCGACAGTGTCGGCGAAGACACAGGGGTTGTCGACCGCGCGGCTTTGGGAAGGCTTAACGGTCCTGAATTTGCTAAGCTCACCCGGGGCTAAGGTTGGGGGACCGGCGCAACGTGTTTGGGCTTTGGATAATTGTCGCGACCTCGGTGGCGGCGGCGGCACCCGCCGCGCCTAAGGCTGCGCCTGTGTCCATGCAAGCGAATGTGCAGACACCGACGCTCTTGGATACGCGACTTGAACGCGCCGCCGGTGCGATCGATGACGGGCGTTATGCGTTCGCGCTCGACCTTGTTAGCGGTGCGATCGGCGACGGCCGGCTCTCCGCAGCGGATGCCGATTGGGCCGCGTATCTCAAGGCGCGGGCGCTTGCGGGCTTGGGCAATGGCAGCGACGCGGAGAAGGTGGTTCGCGAACGTTATGCCGCGAGCCCGAATGGCTACACATGGGCGTCGCTTGTCGCGATCTTGACGACGAACGGACGCTTTGCAGAAGCGGCGGCTGCGATCCTCGACCTTGAGGAAGAGCAGTTCATCATGGTCAACCGGCTCAGGCCGGCGGTGGTCGAAAACATCGTGTCGGCTGTCGGCGCCGGTCCAGTGCGCGACAAGCTGATCGTGCGGTTGGTCGAAGGGCGCTACAGCGGGCCGTCGGCTCAGCGCGTGCCGGATACGCTGCGCTTGCGATACATCGGCATGCTGCTCGGGCAGCGGCGCGTCGAGAACGCGGCGCGGCAGACGGAGGCGTTGGAAACACCTGCGATCTTGAGCGTCGTTCTGACCGATAGAGCATTCGAGCCGATTTGGGAGCATCCAAGCGTTCGCGCGCTGATGGCATCGGGCGCGTTGGTCGCGCGAGTCGAGCGCGGGTTGCAGCTGCAATTGGAACAGGCATCGCTGACGTCCACGGATTGGCTGAACGTGATGCGGTCGCTGCGTCTGATCGGCAAAGCTGACGAAGCGGTGCGGCTCGGCCTGCACGCGGTCGAGCAGGCGCGGCGCGAGAAGAAACCCGCAGGGCCTGCACTCAGACTTGAGATTGCGAGCGCTTACGCAGACCTCGGCCAAGCATGGGCTGCGCGGCGGACGGCGCGCGTGTTGTTGAAGGAAGAGAGTGCGCTCCCCATCGGGCTTCGCGTTGCGATCGCGCAAATTCTCGATGTGACGGGTGACGACGACGGCGCGTTGCAGCTGCTCGCTACGTTGGAGGGCGAGGCGCGGACGGCGGCGGTGCTTAAGGCCACGGTGTGCGCGGCGCATGACATCGGCCGCAACACGAAGCGCGACGAAGCGATGGCAGAACTTGAAGCTATGAAGGATCAAGCGCAGGCCGAGACCTTCGATGCCCTTGTATGTACGGGTCAGAAGGACAAGGCGGCCGCCGTTCTTGCGTCGATGTTCGAGAAGCCGGAAACGCGCGCGTCGGCGATCATGCTGGCGCAGCTTTATGCCGATCCGATCCAGCCGGTCTCAGATCAAAGCGACATGCGCTATCGGATGCGCGCGTTGGTGGCGACCGCGGCGGTACAGGATGCGATCAAGCCCTACGCGCGCTCGATCCCTCTGCCGTTCACAATCGCCAATCCGCGCGGTCTTTAGCGCGCGCCGGGCGCGAAGTTGACGCGGCGCTTCTCCTTGATGCCGTTCGTGGTGAGGTCGCCTTCGACGAGCTCATAACCCATGAGTGCCAGCGTGCGGTTGCCGAGGAAGATCGGCCGCGCGTTGCCGTACCAGTCGACGCAAGAGGCTTGGCACTTGTCGTCCACGACGCGGCCGTCGTCCGCGAATAGTTCACCCAGCGGGGCGAATTCGCGGTTCGTGCGGCGCAGGAACGTGATCGCGGCGGAGCTTTCGATCAGCTGACTGTGGCCGGGTCTCGCAGCGCGCGCCACGGGCAGGGCCAAGAAGCCGTCGTCGATGCCGCGCTGGTCGTAACCGCTGGGCTTGAAGAAGAAGCCGTGGCTGCGCGTTTCGCCTTGGCTGGCGCGCTCAAGCGTGTAGCGGTCGCCGATGACCGGCGATTGCGGCGCGGTGAGTTCGACGGGTTGGAAATGCAAGTCGCTTGAGTCCGCGCCAACAACGACGGCGTTGCGGCCGAGCGCTTCGATGCGGTCGACTCCGTGCTTCAATTCGAAGCGCGCAGCTTCGCCGCCGCGGACCGGCGCCACGAACAGCAACGAGCTGTATTCCTGCGGGCGGCCCCAACTGTTTCCGGTGCCGTAGAGAAGGTAGTCGCCCACGAAGCGGTTCTGCATCGTGTAGTAGCTGTCGCGGCTGGGTGTGGGCAGCTTGCGGTAGTAGATCTGCCGCGCGTCGTCATCGCCGTCGCCGAAGGCGTAGAGCGGCAGGCGCAACAGCGCGACGGCGCCGCTGCTGAACTCGGGGTTCCACATCGCATCGCCCCCGCCATCGCTGCGCACGAGCACGTTCAGCATGCCCTCGTTCCAATCTTCGCGGAACGAGAACTGGTCAACGGGGTTGCCGCGCGTGCCGATCGCCGACGGTCGGCCGCCGCGAAGCGGCATGCGGTAGAGCATGGCGGACGGGCTCTTGCCGCTTTCCTCGGCGTAGTAGCGGTTGTTGGCGACCCAGACGTAGACCGCGTTTCCTGAGACGTAGAACGTGCGGCTCGACGGACCGAGGATGCCTTGCGCTTGGCAGCGCAAGACGGCTGCCGCGAGATCGCACGAGGTCACGGTGTGCAGCGTGTCGATGTCGGCGTTGTGCGGATCGCGCAGATTTTCCGGCAGGTAGATTTGGCGTGCGCCGACAATGCGGCTGAACGGGCGCTTCGCGTCGCCGGTCCAGCGGCGGACGCCGGGCATCCAGTCGAAATTGTCGACACCGCCGTACGGTAGAGAGAGCGGCGAGTAGACGATCAACGTTTGGCCGATCAGGCGCGAGGCGTAGTTGCGCGACGAATAGTAGTCGTTCGAGCGCAGGTGATAGGCGTCTTCGAAGTCGAGGTTACCGTTGGCGTCGATGCGGAAGCGGTTGATCTCCGTACCGCCGCGCTCGTAACTGTAGCCGATGACGATGACGCGGTTTTGGGCGACCAGCATTTCGTCGTACCAGGCGCCTTGACCGCTTGTGCCCGGCGGGAACGCGTCGATCATGTCGATGGGCTTGAGACCGCCGCGACCGGTCGAGACCGTGAACAGGCGGCCCCGGCGCAGAATGACGATCGTGTCGCCGTGCATCTTGACGATGCCGCCCTCGTCGACGCCCGCCTCTTGTGTGTTGGTGATGCTTTCACCTGCCGCCGCAGTGGCATCGGCAGGTGCTGCAGAACTGTCGGCCTCGACAGCCGGAGGTGGTGGCGGTGCCGGTGGCGGTAGCATTGAGGGCACGGGTCGCTGTGCGCGGCGGGTGCGCTTCAGGTAGCGCTTTAGCTGCTGATCGGACGCGAACGGCGTCATCGTGGCATGAGGCGCCGTTCGCACCTGCTCGGCGGAGGCTGCCAGCGCGAACGCCGTCCAGCCTAAGGCGCATGTCACGCCAAGCGTGAGCCCGAGTGCCGTGCCACGCAATCTTCCGCCGAGCATTCGCATTTAGTCCCTCCGGTTATTTGCCCCAGCCGCAGCTTTGGCCTTGGTTTTGTTCTTTGAGGTAGACCATCAACGGCTGTAAGTATTCGATCAGCGCCGATCCATCCTTCTGCTTGCCACGTGTCAACTTCTCGAGTGTTTCCGGCCACGGTTTCGACGCGCCGGCTTGCAGCATTGCCATGAATTTCTCGCCGGCTTGCTTGTTCCCGTAGACGTCGCATTCGTGCAGCGGGCCCTTGTGACCGGCCGCCTCACACAGCGCCTTTTGGAATTGGAACTGCAGGACGAACGAGAGGAAGTAGCGCGTGTACGGCGTGTTGCCCGGGATGTGGTACTTGGCGCCCGGATCGAAATCTTCTTCCGTACGCGCGACCGGCGCCGAAACGCCTTGATACTCTTCGCGCAGCTTCCACCAACCGGCGTTGTACTGATCCGGTTTGATTTCGCCGGCGAAGACCTTC
>JBKJZU010000042.1:0-2567 GCA_046715015.1 Micropepsaceae bacterium | reverse complement strand
CCGTGATCGTCTTGCTGCCGCAACTCCTGCGCGCCAAGCAAGGCTCTCCGACGAAGACAATCGTCCCGTGGCCCACGTGGCCGGTCTTCGCAGCCGCCGTTGCCGCGATCGCGGCCGTGGCGTTTGGCATTTATGCGGTCAGCTACACCGACGCGCGCGCCGCCTACGGCGTCGCGGCCGCGATCCACGCCAGGATCGAACTGCCCCTCCAGCTGCTGGCGATCGGGCAAGGACTCAAGACAGCGCGTAAATAAGCTCGCCGATCCACCACGACGCAGCGTTCGCCAACACGGAGAACAGAGCGGCCTCGTCCCATCGCGAAGTCGCCAGCACACGATAGGCAACCGTCTCGGCAACGATCACACCCGCCTCCAAAACAGGCGTCGATAGCGGCCCATAAGCCGCCTGCACATCGTAGAACACGGCCCACAAAATTGGATGTGTAACGGTGCTGCCGGCGATCGCAGCCGCCGCACACATGAGAGCCGCACGCCTAAATGCCGGCCCGAGTGCCGCTGCAACAGCCCCCTCGATGGCATACGTCAACGCCATCGCCTCAAGCTGCGTCACCGCTTCCACCCAAGACCAAGCAGCATCGCACCGTAGCTCGCCAATGCGACAACGCCGATCGTTGCCAAGTAGAGTTCGGCTCGCAGCAGAGTAACCGAAGCAAGAGCATCCGCAAGCGGTTGCGAGACAAACCACACGATGCCGGTCGCATACACAGCCGCAAGGACGATCCGGGGCGCCGTCTCAATCAACCGTCCGTCGACCTTCAGCAAACCGCGTCCTGTGGCAACTACGCCAAGAACCGCAAGATTCACCCAAGATCCCGCCGACGTCCCGAGCGCCAGACCAGACGCTCCAAGGCCTACACCAAAGATCAGTGCAAACTTCACGGCAAGGTTGATCGCGATCGCAACCGCTGTGGCGACCACCGGCGTCGTTGTGTCGGCCCGCGCATGGAACAGTGGCGTCACTGTCCTGAGCAGCACAAACGCTGGTAGTCCAATGGCGTAGGCCATCAACACACCGCCAGCGGCCTCCGCAGCCTGCACGTCGAACGCACCGCGCGCAAACAGCCCCCGCATGATCGCGTCGGGAGCCGCCAGGAACATGACAAGGCACGGCAGCGTCAGCAGAAGACCGATTTCCGTAGCCCGATTGAACGAATGCGTCGCCTTCGCTTCGTCGCCGGCGGCCAGCGCTCGGGAAAGCTCGGGTAACAAGACCGTACCAAGCGCCACCCCGATTACGCCGATCGGCAGCTGATTCACGCGATCCGCATAGTAGAGCGACGTCGGTTCTCCAACCGCCAGGAAGCTCACCAATATCGTATCCGCGAACAGCGCGATCTGAACTCCCGAGGCCCCAAGCGCCGCCGGCCCGAACCGTGTCGCGAACTTACGGACGTCGGTCGTCACCTTCGGCCACGCCGGCAACACGGGCAATCCTTTCCGGGCGGTGGCAAACAGCAGCAGCAACACCTCCCCGACCCCACCTGCCGACACGCCCCAAGCGGCCGCATGCGCGGCCGTTGGAAACAGCGCAGCGAAACTCAACGCGGCAATCATGCAGAGGTTTAGCAACACAGGCGCTGCCGCTGCGGGCCAGAATGTCTTCTCCGCGTTCAGTGTGGCGCCCAGATGCGTGACCACGGCTAGACACAGCAGGTACGCGAACGTGATGCGCGTAAGCTCGACGGCGAGCGCCATCTGCTCCGGCCGTTCCGTAAACCCTGGCGCAAGTGCCGCCACCACCCAAGGCATGAAAATCAAAGCGGCGATCAGAACGACAAGCTGGATCGCGATCTGCCAGCCTAGCATCGTGCGGGCGAAAGTCTGCGCCGCATCGCCCCCCTGTTGGCGCAACGACGCATAAAGTGGAATGAACGCCGCGTTGTACGCCCCCTCCGCGAAGATCGCACGAAAATGGTTCGGCAAACGAAACGCGATGACGAACGCGTCCGAGAGCAAGCCTCGGCCCAACACGGAGGCCATGATGATGTCACGCACGAATCCCACCGCGCGGCTAAGCAGCGTGAATCCGCCGACGGAAAGAAGCGAGCGAAGCATCGCGATCGGATCGAATCTCTAACGGAAGTTGAGGTACATTCGTTACAGGCTGGCCACCCAAGCTGCAAAAGTATCAAGTATTTCGGCGCGAACCTGGGCATCATTGCGGCCACTTTTGGCCGGCACATGGAAGGAATGATCGGCTTCATCGACAAGATGCAGCGTTGCAGCCTTGCCTAGCTTCTTCATTACCGGCTTGAGCCGAGAGAGGTCCGCCAGCGCGTCCCGCGTCCCTTGCAGGAACAGCATTGGCACTCGCACATCGGACAAGTGGGCGGCCCGCTCATCAGACGGGACACCCGCGGGATGCAGAGGAAAGCCAAAGAAAGCGAGCCCTCGCACGCCCAACGGCTCCAGAGCCTCCGCTTGGGAGGTCATCCGCCCACCAAACGACTTGCCGCCCGCAATCAACGGCACGCCAGGCATCAACTGCGTCGCCTTTGCAACCGCTGCCCGCACCGCCGCGTGCGCCACCCTTGGCGCATCGGGCCT
>JBKJZU010000041.1:0-3740 GCA_046715015.1 Micropepsaceae bacterium | reverse complement strand
GCTTTGAGCGCTTCTGCGCGGTCAAATTCGTCGGCACGAAGCGCTTCGGCCTCAACGGCGCCGAAGCGCTGATCCCGGCGCTCGAATAGATCATCAAGGTTGGCGGCAAACTCGGCGCGAAGGAAATTTCGTTCGGCATGCCGCATCGCGGACGCTTGAACGTGCTCGCGAACGTGATGGCAAAACCCTACCGCGCGATCTTCCACGAGTTTCAAGGCGGCTCGTCGAGTCCCGAAGACGTCGGCGGCTCGGGCGACGTGAAGTACCATCTGGGCGCCTCGTCCGACCGCGAGTTCGACGGGAACAAGGTCCACCTCTCGCTCGCAGCGAACCCTTCGCACCTCGAGGCGGTGAACCCAGTCGTGCTCGGCAAAGCCCGTGCGAAGCAGCATCAGCTGCAAGACAAGATCGACCGCACGACGGTGATCCCGGTTCTCATGCACGGCGACGCGGCGTTCGCGGGGCAGGGCATCGTCGCCGAGTGTTTCGCGATGTCGGGCACGAAGGGCTATCGCACCGGCGGCACGATCCACGTCGTCGTGAACAACCAGATCGGCTTCACGACCGCGCCGATGCACTCGCGCTCCTCGCCCTATCCTTCGGACGTCGCCCTGATGGTTCAGGCGCCGATCTTCCACGTGAACGGCGACGATCCGGAAGCGGTGGTCTACGCTGCGCGCGTGGCGACGGAGTTCCGTCAGCTGTTTCACAAGGACGTCGTCCTCGACATGTTCTGCTACCGCCGTTTCGGCCACAACGAAACGGACGAGCCGATGTTCACGCAACCCCTGATGTACAAAGCGATCAAGGCCCATTCGTCCACGCTTGCGGTTTATGAAAAGCGTCTGCTCGATGAAGGTTCGATCACCCAGGAAGAACGCGACGCGATGCGCCATGCGTTCGACCAACGCTTGCAGAACGCGCTCGAAGCGGCAGCGGGCTTCAAGGCCAACCGTGCCGATTGGCTCGACGGCGCCTGGGCGGGTTTCGGCCAGGCCGAGGGCGAAGAGCGCCGCGGCAACACGGCATTTCCGCTCGAAGACTTGAAGCGCGTCGGCAAGGCGATCACGCGCACGCCGGACAACTTCAATCTGCACAAAACCGTTCAACGCTTGGCGCAACAAAAAGCGCAGATGCTGGAGACGGGCGAAGGCATCGACTGGGCGACCGCCGAGGCGCTCGCGTTCGGAACGTTGCTCGACGAAGGCTTCCACGTTCGCTTTGCGGGCCAGGACTCGAGCCGCGGCACGTTCAGCCAACGTCACGCCGCCTTCGTCGACCAAGAAACGGAGGAGCGCTACTACCCGCTCCAGAATGTCTCGGCGAACCAAGGCGAGTTCGAAATCATCGACTCGTTCCTCTCCGAAGAGGCGGCCTTGGGCTTTGAGTACGGCTACACGCTGGCCGAGCCGAAGGCGCTCGTGTTGTGGGAGGCCCAGTTCGGCGACTTCGTGAACGGCGCGCAGGTCCTGATCGACCAGTTCATCGTCTCCGGCGAACGCAAATGGCTGCGCATGTCGGGCCTCGTGATGCTGCTGCCGCACGGTTACGAAGGGCAGGGACCGGAACACTCATCGGCCCGCCTCGAACGCTTCCTGCAACTTTGCGCCGAAGACAACATCCAAGTCGGCAACATCTCCACGCCCGCGAACTACTTCCACGCGCTGCGCCGCCAGATTCATCGCAACTTCCGCAAGCCGCTGATCCTGATGACGCCGAAGTCCTTGCTGCGCCACAAGCGCTGCGTCTCAAGCTTAAGCGAAATGGCGGAAGGCACGTCGTTCCACCGCCTACTGCACGATGACGCCCAAACAAACCCCGGCTCGTCGGCGATCAAACTCGCGCCCGACGACAGGATTCGCCGCGTGATTCTGTGCTCCGGCAAGGTTTACTACGACATTCTGGAAGAGCGCGAAAAACGCGGCATCGACGACGTCTATCTGCTGCGCGTCGAACAGTTCTATCCGATCCCCGCACGTTCGATGGTGACCGAACTCGGCCGCTTCCTGAAAGCCGACATCGTCTGGGCCCAGGAAGAACCGAAGAACATGGGCGCCTGGAGCTTCATGGAACCCAACATCGAATGGGTCCTGAACCGCATCGGAGCCAAGACCGCGCGCGCCCGCTACGTCGGCCGCCCTGCCTCGGCTTCGCCCGCGGCAGGTCTGGGCAGCCGCCACCAGACGGAACTGAAAGCGCTGCTTGACGACGCGCTGGCTCTATAATGAACCGACGAATCCCCCACGAGACAAACGCATGACCCTCGAAATCCGCGTGCCAGGCCTTGGCGAATCCGTGACGGAGGCGACCGTCGCCAAATGGCTGAAGAAGCCGGGCGACGCCGTACGCGCCGACGAGCCCTTGGTTGAACTGGAAACCGACAAGGTGACGGTTGAAGTCCCGGCGCCGGCCGCGGGCGTGCTGTCCGAGATCCGCGCGGAAACCGGAGCCACGATCGCGGTCGGCGGTATCCTGGGCGTGCTCGGTGACGCAGGAACTTCGGTCAAAGCGGACGGCGCACCGCCTGCTCCGCCGAAGCCGCAACCACTGCCGCAAGCAGCACCGAAACCAACGCCCGCGCCTCAGCCGCCGCGTCCCATGGCGGCGGCGCCCGTCGCGCCTTCCGCCCGCAAACTCGCCGAAGAAGCCAACATCGCTCCCGCTGCCATCGCAGGCTCCGGCCGCGACGGCCGCGTGATGAAAGGCGACGTCTTGTCCGCCATCGAAGCGCGCGCCAACGAACCGCGCCCGATGTACATGCCGCCGTCAGGTCCGCGCCCGCAGGCCGCGCGTGAAGAACGCGCGCCCATGTCCCGCCTGCGCCGCACGATCGCGCTGCGCCTGAAGGAGGCGCAAAACACGGCCGCTCAGCTTACGACCTTCAACGAAGTCGACATGTCGGGCGTCATGCATTTGCGCGCCGCCCACAAGGACACGTTCGAGAAGCGCTACGGCGTGCGCCTAGGCTTCATGAGCTTCTTCGTCAAAGCTTGCATCATCGCGTTGAAGGAAATTCCCTCCGTTAACGGCGAGATCGAAGGCGACGAGATCGTCTACAAGAACTACTACGACATCGGCGTCGCCGTCGGCACCGAGCGCGGCCTCGTCGTTCCCGTCTTGCGCGGCGCCGACGAACTATCGTTTGCCGACATCGAAAAGAAGATCAACGACTTCGGCCTGCGCGCGCGCGACAACAAGCTGAAGCTGGAAGAGCTGCAAGGCGGCACGTTCACGATCTCGAACGGCGGCGTCTACGGCTCGCTCATGTCGACGCCGATCCTGAACGTGCCGCAATCGGGCATCTTGGGCATGCACAAGATCGAGCAGCGCCCGGTCGCGATTGACGGCAAAGTCGAAATCCGCCCGATGATGTACATCGCGCTCTCTTACGACCACCGCCTGGTCGACGGCAAAGAAGCGGTGACGTTTCTCGTCCGCGTGAAGGAATGCCTAGAGGCGCCCGAACGCCTCGTCCTGGAAGTTTGATATGACCGACACGTACGACGCCGTCGTCATCGGCGGCGGCCCCGGCGGCTACAACGCCGCGATCCGTTTGGGCCAACTGGGAAAACGCACGCTCTGCGTCGAAAAACGCGGCAAGATGGGCGGCACCTGCCTGAACATCGGCTGCATCCCGTCGAAGGCGCTGTTGCGCGTTTCCGAACTCTTCGACGAAACGAAGAACCACTACGCCGCCCTCGGCATCAAAGCGTCGAACGTCGCCTATGATCTTCCCGCGA
>JBKJZU010000040.1:0-2668 GCA_046715015.1 Micropepsaceae bacterium | reverse complement strand
TTTGTAGACGGGCTGACGGACCTGCCAGACGCTGGCGGTCAAAACCGTGCGCTGAACGTCTTGCGGACGCAGGCACGCGTCGTCCCAGGGCAGACCGACGAAGTCGATCAGCTTGCGCGACACTTCTTCCTGGTTTTCGACGAGATCCTCGTAGTCGATCTCGAGCATGCGGCCCGGCAGAACCTCGCGCCAGTACTGCATCAGATGCAGGTAGTGGGCGTAGTGGTGGCCGAGATCGGCGAGGTTTCGCGCGTAAGTGTGCGCGTCATTGAAGTTCTGCTGCAGAATCGAGATGCAGGTGTCGAACGGATTGCGCCGCGTGTGAATGATGCGCGCTTTCGGGAACAGGGTCGCGATGAAGCCGACGGCCTGGAAGTTGTGGGGCATCTTGTCGGTCACGCGCGTCGCACTCGCGTTTTTCGCCTTCACGTCGATCGCGTCGAGGTAGCGCTGTGCCAAGACTTCCGCGCCGACCCAGGTGAGCTGGCGCGCGTTCTTGTGGATCCCGTCGTCGCGGAAGACGAGGCCGGCCATCTCGCGCTCGCACTTCTTGATCGTCTCAAGCTCGCCTGCGGCGTGGACCTTCGGGTGCGCGCCGATGATCGTTTCGGTCAGCGTGGTGCCGGAACGCGGCATGCCGACAATGAAAACCGGACGCTCGCTGTCCAGGCCGAATTCGGGGCGGTCGTCGAAGAACTTGCGGGTATAGGTTTGGCGTAAGTCGGCGTAGCCTTGTTCCAGCGCCTTGGGGTCGTATTTGCCGCCGGCGGCTTTGTTCGCGAGATCGTAGTAACGGAACGCGTCGTCGTAACGCCCAATATCGTCGTTCATTTTGGCCGCGGCGAAATAGAGGCCGCGCAGTTCCTTGGCACTGGTGTCTTTGCCCGCGATCAGCTCTTCGACCTTGGCGATGATCGGATCGCCGGCCTTGAACTTGCGGGCGTTCGACAAGTTCACGTAACCGGCCGAAACCTCGGGCGCCACCGCGATCAGCGACTCGGCGACCTCTTCGGCCTCTTTCGTACGACCAAGACCCAACAGCGCACGGCTGACGCCGGACTTCGCGCTTTGGCTGTCGGGCTTCAGTTTCTGGAGGCGGTCGAAGCACTTCAATGCGCGCTCGCCCTGCCCGGCCAAATTCAGCGTGCGTCCGAGGTTCAACCAGGAGTCCGCCATGTCAGGCTTGATGGCGAGCGAGCGTTCGAGCGTTGCGATCGCTTCCTCGAAGCGGCGAACGAGCGAGAGCGCGTTGCCGTAATTGTTCAGACAGACGGGGTCTTTCGGCCGCGCGGCAACGGCGCGCTCCAGCAAGTCGAATGCCGCGTCGTGATTGCCCGCTTCCATCGCGAGCACGCCAAGCAGGTTCAGCGCGTCCGGTTGGTTCGGCACTTTGGCGAGGACGGAGCGATAGACCTTTTCGGCCTCTTCGCCACGGCCAGCCTTGTGATGCTCGATCCCGACCTCAAGCTGCTTCTGCAATTCGAACGGATTGACCGGATAGTTCCACCCGGGCGCGCCACCCTTTTGCATCGGTGTTCCAAGGCCGGGGAGGCGGGGCGTTTGCGGATTGGACATTGGCGAGCTCTCGGGACTGTTCAAGGGGAAGATTAGGCCGGATTGGGCTTAGAATCGCTAGAGTTTTAGCCTTAGCACAGCGGCGCCGCAGCAGACTTGAACCTCAGAATTTCTATCCCCATCTCACCCTTGCTCAGCGGATGCCCCAACGGGGTTCGCTTACGGAGCAAAAACCGGAAAATCCGGCCATTTCGGCGGGTTTTCTCCAATCATCGCTTTGGAAAGGATGACACATCATGCGTTTTGATTTCAGCCCGCTTTATCGTTCCACGGTCGGGTTCGACAGGCTCGCCAATCTGCTCGAGACCGTCAATCAGCTCGACCCCGCGGCGCCGAGCTATCCGCCCTACAACATCGAGCAGCTGGCCGATAACGACTACCGGATTTCGATGGCAGTCGCAGGCTTCGGCGAGAAAGACCTGACGGTCGAGGTGAAGGAAGGCGTTCTCGCCATCACCGGCAAGCGCGATGCGGAAGAGCCGAAGTCGCATTTCCTCTATCAGGGCATCGCCGGGCGCAGCTTCGAGCGGCGCTTCCAGTTGGCCGACCATATGGAGGTCAAGGGCGCGCGGCTTGAGCATGGTTTGCTGCACGTCGACATCGTGCGCGTGATTCCGGAAGAAAAGCGCGCGCGCAAGATCTCGATCAGCTCGACCAAGAACGAGCCGAAGATCGTGGATGCGACAGTCGCGAACGCGGCTTAAGTCCCCCGCAGAAAGCAGCGGCGCCGGGGTTGAACCTCGGCGCCGTTCGCGTGTTTAGAGATCGAGCGTTACTTCGACGACGCCGGGTTCCGGCGCACCGGTGCGTTCGAAGCCGAGCTTGGCGCACATGCTGAGCATCCGGGTGTTCTCGGCCAGCACATCGCCGAAGATTTTCTTCGCACCAGTGCTGCGCGCGTAGGCGATGATTTCCTGCATCATTCTAAGCCCAAGGCCCGTGCCGATGCGGTCGCTTCTGACCATGATCGCGTATTCGCCGCGTGTGCGGTCGGGGTCGAGCGCCAGTCGGACGACGCCAATACCGTCGGGGCGCTCACCCGCTTCGTCGATGACGGCAAAGGCCATTTCGCGGTCGTAGTCGATTTGGGTCA
>JBKJZU010000039.1:0-4103 GCA_046715015.1 Micropepsaceae bacterium | reverse complement strand
CCGCCGATCGTCGCCGACCCTTCGGAGGCAAGGCTGAGCGGAAAGAGCCGCTCCTCCGCATCCGCCGCCGCCTGCACGTCGGACAAGATGCAGCCCGCGTCGACCGTCATCGTATTCGCCATCGCATCGACGACGCGCACGCGCACAAGCCGCTTCAGCGACAGCAACACTTCGCCCGATGGAATCTGCCCGCCGACCAGGCCGGTATTTCCGCCTTGCGGCACCAGCGGCGTGCCGGTCTCGGCGGCAACGCGCACGATCTCCGCGACCGAAGCCACCGTCGAGGGTTTCAGCAACAGCGGCGTCGATCCCTTCCACCGCTCGCGCCATTCCAAGAGATAGGGCGCGATCTCATGCGCGTCGACGCTCCAGCCGCCGGCGCCGGCCGCTGCTTTCAGTCGTTCGAGTGTTTCATTCGAAGTTGGCATGGTTCGTCGACAATCGCTCTCATCGTTGTCATGGTCCGCATAGGCGGACCACCCACGACTTTACAGCTTTTGCGCTTCTAAGAAAGACGTGGGTGGTCCGCCTGCGCCTGCGCGGACCATGACAGATAAGGAACCAACTACTCCCGCACCGCCGCGCGTTGGAGCCGGTCGTTGATCGCCTCGCCGAGTCCATGCGCCGGAACCGGCATCACCGCGATGCCACGGGCGTCCGTTGCATCGAGTTGGCGCAGCATCGCAAACAAATGCGCCGCCGCCTCGACGAGGTCGCCGATCGCACTGAGATTCAGCGTCACGCGCGCCCCGTCGAGCGCCGGGCCAAACGCCAACAGCGCCTCGTCGCTGGCAACCGACGTAGCGTTCAACCGCAGCGGCTTCGCGGTCGCGTAGTGCCGCTTCAACCGTCCTGGTGAAAACGGCGCAACCTCGCTGTCGGTTCCCACGCCCAAGGGTCCGACGACCGCTTCGATCTCGGCCCGCGTAATCGCACCGGGGCGCAGCAGCGTCGCCTCAGTACCGGCCAAGCCCACGATCGTGGACTCAAGCCCGTGCGTCGTGCGCCCGCCGTCGAGGATCAGCGCGACCGCATCGCCCACGCTCTCCGCCACATGCCGCGCCGTCGTCGCCGAAACCGTGCCCGAACGATTGGCACTCGGCGCCGCCAGCGGCCCGCCGAACGTGGCGATCAACTGCTGCGCAACGCCATGCTTCGGACAGCGCAGCGCAATCGTCTCAAGCCCCGCGGTCGCGAGCCACGACACGCCGCAGTCCGCAACGCGCGGCACGACCAGCGTCAGCGCCCCCGGCCAGAACCGCGCGGCCAACGCCTCAGCGCGCGCATCGAACACGCCGTAGCGCTGAGCCGCGGCAAGGTCCGCCACATGCACGATCAGCGGATTGAACTTCGGCCGCCCCTTGGCCGCGAAGATGCCGGCCACCGCCTCGTCGCTGCGCGCATCGGCACCGAGCCCGTAGACAGTCTCCGTCGGAAACGCGACGAGCTTGCCTTCGCCGAGCAAGCGCGCAGCCTTGGCGAGCGCGGCCGGCGTCGGATCGGCGATGTTGGAGGTCTGGCCCATGGCAGCCACTCATAGCGGCGCGGCGCTGATCGCGAAAGCTACTTCGCGCGCTTCGCCGTCAGGTTCACCATGACCTTCACGCTGAGCGCGACCGGCGTCTCGCTCATGAACTCCGCGTGTCTCCCGACGCCGAAGTCGAGCCGCTTCAACACCGTCTCGCCCTTCATCACCGCGGTGTCGCCTTTGATATCGAGCGTAAAGGGCAGCGAGAGAGCCTTCGACACGCCCTTCAATTTGAGCGAGCCGACCGCCTCGTACTTGTTCCCGCCCTTCGCGACGAACGAGGTGGTCTGAAACACGGCCTGCGGAAAGTCGAGGATGTTGAACCAATCGGGCTTCAGCAGCATCGCGTCGCGCGTGGCGTCGCCCGTCTTCGCCTCGTCCATCGGGATCGTGATCTTCGCCGATGAATTGGCGAGGTCGGCCGGATCGAATGCGATGAGAGCGCCGAACGCTTTGAACCTGCCCGTCACGGGCTGGCCGGCCACGCTGACCACGAACGTCAAGGAACTCTTTGCCGGATCGACGTTCCATTTCGCTGGTGCGGCCGTTGACACAGGGACAGCAACGATCAATGCAACGAACAACAACAAAACTCTCAACATCATACATCTCTTCACCCCTCGCCCTCCAACGGAGGGAGAGGGGACGGGGGGTGAGGGTGGGCCTCTTCGATCTAGCGCGCCACCGACAAATCTCAATCTCGCTGACAACGCCTGCCCCTCACCCCCGGCCCCTCTCCCGCAAGCGGGCGAAGGGTGAAGACGCGCGTCGTCACACCTTCGTAAACGGCAGCATCCGCCTAAGCACCGTGTCCCGGTCCCAGAAGTGGTGCTTCAGCGCCGCGCCGACATGCAGCAGCAACAGTCCGATCATCACATTGCCGAGCAGCTCGTGCACCTCTTCCGCCTGCTCGTGCACTTCGCGATCCGCGGGAATCCCCGGCATCGACGGCACCTCGAACAGTCCGAACCACAGCGTCGGGACCCCACTCGTCGACGACGATGCCACCGCCCAGCCGCTGAGCGGGATGGCGATGATCAAAACATAGAACGCCAGGTGCGTGAGGTGCGCGGCCCACCGCTCCCACGTGGCCATGCTCGCGGGCAGCGCCGGCGCCGGGTTGGCAAGCCGCCAGCCCACCCGAAACACACTGAGCACGAGCACTGTCAGCCCGAACGACTTGTGCAGTTGATAGAGCATAAACCTGTCGGGATCGGTTCGCGGTAAGTCGTGCATGTATTTTCCGACGATCAGAAGCCCGACGATCGCGAGCGCAATCAGCCAATGCAACGTCATCGCCACGGTGCCGTAGCGTGTGGGGGTGGTGGTCATCCGGACTATTTCTCCGCCAGCATCTCGGTTTCGATCGTGAGCGTCACGTCATCGCCGATAAACGAGCGCCATGCAACCGCCGGAAAAGCGAAGTCCGCATGCTTGAGCGTCGCCGTGGCCGAAAAGCCGCCGACATAGCTATTGGCGAACGCATGCATCTTGCCGCCGTTGAACGTGGCTTTCAGCGTCACGGGTTTCGTCACCCCGTGCAGCGTCAGATCGCCCGTGATCTCGCCCGCGTTCTTGCCGGTGACTTTGATCGCCGTCGATTTGAACGTCGCCGTCGGAAACTTTGCGGTCTCGAAGAAAGTCGCTTTCAAAGCCGCGTCCAACTTGTCGCTCGGCGTGTCGATGCTGTTGACGTCGATCTCGACGATGAGCGCACTCTTCTCCGGCAGATTGCCGCTGAACGACAGCGTGCCGGTGACGCCGTTGAACCGCCCGCAATAGGTGCTGATCCCGTTGTGGCGGACGCAAAACAAGACCCCCGTGTGGTTGGGATCGGTCTTGTACTTTCCCTTGGGCGCGTTCAGAGGGTTCGTCGAAACCTCGTCCGCGAAGGCCGGAACTGCGGCAATTGCAAACACGCTGGCCAGCAGAGTGGAACGCAACATCATGAAATCATATCCTGGATGGGGGATCGGCGCGCCGCCTCTATATCCCAGACGTTTTTGTCGATAAACCTGAACGCTTACACCTTGTCGCCGGTTCCAAACCCATGACGTATCACGCTCCTGTGAAGCAACTCCGCTTTGCGCTCGACGCCGTCGCGGGTCTGCCGCGCCTCTACGGCAATCCTGCGTACGGCGAGTTGAGTGCCGATCTGGTGGACGCGGTGCTGGAAGAGGCGGGCCGGTTCGCCGGCGAAGTCATCGCGCCGATGAACCGCACCGCCGACAAGGAAGGCGCGAAGCTCGAGAACGGTAAGGTCGTGCTACCGGTGGGATTCGACGCCGCCTACAAAAGCTTCGTCGCGAACGGCTGGAACGCGATCACCGGCCCCGCCGAATTCGGCGGCCAGGCCATGCCGCATGCGGTGGGCATCGCGGTGCAGGAGATGTGGCAGTCGGCCTCGATGGCGTTCGGCCTCTGCCCGCTCCTCAGCCAAGGCGCGATCGAAGCGCTGACGGTCCACGGCACGCCGGAGCAGAAGATCACGTATCTTCCAAAGCTCGTGCAAGGCGCGTGGACCGGCACGATGAATTTGACCGAACCGCAAGCCGGCTCCGACGTCGGCGCGCTG
>JBKJZU010000038.1:0-3007 GCA_046715015.1 Micropepsaceae bacterium | reverse complement strand
TGAAGGGCTTCGACGCCGTCATCCACTGCGCGGCTTACGTGGAAGAGTGGGGCCCGTGGGAGGACTATTGGCGCGTCAACGTCGACGGCACGAAGGAACTGCTGGTCGCGGCCAAGGGTGCCGACGTCGGCCGCTTCGTCCACATCGGAACAGAGGCCGCGCTCTTCTACGGCCAGCACATGCGAAACGTGGACGAGCACGAACCGCTCGCCCTCGACTCGCCGTATCCCTATTCGCAAACAAAGGCGCACGCGGAAAAGGCGGTGCGCGAAGCGAACGATCCGGACGCGAGCTTCACGACCATCGTGCTTCGCCCGCGGATGATCTGGGGCGAAGGCGATCAAACAATCCTGCCGGTCGTCAAGGCAATGGCAGAGAAGGGGCAATTCGCCTGGATCGACGGCGGCCGCAACAAGACGTCGACGACGAACATCGCCAATCTCGTCCACGCGATGAACTTGGCGCTTGAGCGCGGCAACGGCGGCGAGGCCTATTTCATCCTCGATTCCGAAAACCCGGTCGTCTTCCGCGACTTCATGACGAAGATGATGCAAGCGGCATCGATCCCGGTGTCGGCGCGCGCGGTGCCGGGCTGGCTCGTCCGCACGATCGCCTACGCCGGTGAAACGACGTTCCGCGCCTTGAACCTCAAAGCCAAGCCGCCGCTCACCCGCTTCACGGCCAACATCATGAGCCGCGACTGCATCCTCAGCGACGCGAAAGCGCGCGCGGAACTGGGCTACGCGGCGCCGGTGACGATGGAGCAGGGGCTCGAAGCATTGAAGCGCTCGCACGCCTGACTTTGGCCTTCAAAACGCCACGCTGTTCGAATCGACTTGGCTCCTATATGCCCGCGCATCAACTGAATGCGGCGGCGAAAAGGAAATTGAGCATGCATCGAGTTCTCATCGGTTTGACGGCTTCCCTCGTTCTGGCCGCCTGCGGGCCAAGCAAGACGGACGGCTGGACGCAAACGAACACCGCCGGCGAAATCGCGCTCTCCAAACAGGAAGCAGCGGACATGCAGCCCTTTCGCCTCGTTTGCGCGAAGGCGGGCCCCACGCTCACGCTGACGGCCGGGATCGCACAGGTTAGCATCGCGAACATGGTGCCGCCGTTTGCCTTGTCGTTGTCCGGATCGACGTTCCCGGCCGAGCTGGTGCCCGGATCGGACGGTGGTAAGACCTTTTCGGTGACCGCGCCTCTAACGGGCGCGCTCCTGGTTGCCATGCGCGACGCGACGACGGCGCGCATAACAGTGAACGACAGTTATGCGTTCGCGGAGTCGGCCGTCGATACGGGCCAAGTGTTCGAAAAATTCGCGGCCGATTGCGCCGCACTGACCGGCGTCGCGGTGCAGCCGTAACGGGGGCGAACACGATGCGCACGAAACATATCGCATCCGCGGCGCTCGCCTTGTCGTTGGCGTTTGCTCTGCCGAGCCACGCCGAAACATCGACACCGGCCGGCGCTAAGCTAGGCGTCAGCGGCTACATGACCCCGAACGCGGACGGCACCGCCTCGTTCGAGTTCCGCGTGGCGAACGACCGCGCGGACGTCACCGTCACAGGCTTCACCGTGACGGTCGCCTTCTACGACCGCACAGTCGCGGCCGGCCACAAGCTCGCCGAATACCACTGGTCGTTCGTGAGCGAAGTGCCGCCGAACAACCAACTGCTCGAATTCGGGGTCTTAGCCGCAAACAAAGTGGCCGACCTAAGCATGCGCCACACCACCGCGACAGGCAGCGCCAACCCCGACCCGCTCGCAACCGCCGTGTACACATACGAAGCAAAAGTCGATTCATCAGTAGCCGTGCACAACAACCAACCTCGCTGACACCTGCCGGTCCTGACGAACCACATCGTTGCACCATGCGGCTTTGCGGTTCTTTGGCCTTGACAAAGTGTACCGTATGAGGTACATCACGGGCCGTGATCAAGGTCCCGAAATCCGAGCGGCAGCCGAAGAAGCTTCCGGCGAGCTACGAAACGCCGGCCGGTTCTGAGCCAGTTCGGGAGTGGATAAGGGCGCTCGATGCTGCCGACCGGAAGATCGTTGGTGACGACATAGCGACGTTGGAGTTCGCTTGGCCCGTCGGAATGCCCGTGTGTCGCCCTTTGGGTAACGGCTTGTTCGAGGCGCGATCGACGCTTGAGGGCAATCGTATCGCGCGGATTTTGTTCTGCACGACGAAGACTGGCCTCGTCCTGCTGCACGCCTTCGTGAAGAAAACGCAGAAGACGCCGGCAGCCGACTTGGCGCTTGCCCGCAAACGGAAGAAGGACATCGAGGAATGACGAAAACGAAAGAAGGCAAAGGCAAGATCGGCTCTCGCTTCGACGACTTCCTTCGCGACGAGGGCTTGTACGCGGAAGCACAGGCGGTCGCGATCAAGCGCGTGCTCGCCTGGCAACTCACCGAAGCGATGAAAAAGCAGAAGCTGACGAAGAGCGCTATGGCCAAGCGCATGGCCACGAGCCGCAGCCAGCTTGATCGCCTGCTCGACCCCAAGAACGCCGACGTTCAACTCGACACGCTTGCGCGCGCGGCCGCGGCGGTGAATTGCGAACTACAGATGCAGCTGACGAACGTCCGCTCCGCCACGCGCAAGTAAGCGACGACAGGCAACACCAGGGCCGCGCACGCCCCCTAACCCCGCGCCGTCACCAAGTTCGCGTCGCGCGCAAGACGCCACTGTCCGTCCGGCTCTTTGCGCAGAATGGTGAGCGTATAGCCGCCGCGGTGCATCGGCTTGCCCCCGGGCGGCGTCACCGTGATCGCGATGCGATTGCGGATGTAGGCCCACCCGCCCATGAGCTGAAGCTCCAGAATTTCGCTCGAGCCTTCAAAGCGCGCGTCGCCCATGCCTTTCGACGCCGCAGCGAACGCTGCCTTGCCGAAGGGCTCTTGGCCTGGAACCGTAAACACCACGTCGTCCGTCATCAGGTTGAGCACGGTGGCCGTGTCGCCGCTCTTCGTCGCGTCCATCCAGGTTTCGACCACC
>JBKJZU010000037.1:0-17735 GCA_046715015.1 Micropepsaceae bacterium | reverse complement strand
GCCGAAGGCGCGCCGTGGACGTCGATCAAAACGAACAAGGATGCGGCCGCCCAATGCGTGCGCACGGCTATTAACTTGATCCGCGTGTTCGCGGCGCTGTCGTCGCCGGTCATCCCGTTCGCGGCCGCGAAGATGGCGCTGGCGCTCAAGCTCGATCCGATGACCTTGCGGTGGCCCGGGTCGATTGCAGAGGAGCTCGAAACGCTAAAGCCGGGGCATGCCTTCGTGCCACCCGCGACCGGCGATGTGCTCTTCGGCAAGATCGCGCCTGAGCAAGTTACCGCCTGGGAGGAGCGCTTCGGCGCTTCAGGCGCGTAGGGGTTGTGTCCCTGAAAAATATTTTTATCAGGCCAACGTCAAACGCTGTTCGCCGCTCCGGAGTCATGGCGCCGCACCTGCAATCAGCGATGGGGCGGGGCGGCGCTCGACCTGCAACTTCAACTTCCAATCCACACGCGCCATGACCGTTGGCGGTTGTACGACTCCTCAGATTCCAGGTGTGGACAACTCGAACGTGCGATCGAGTACTTCTACGATGAGTTGTTGATGGTCACGCGAGTCTCGCGGCCACTACCCCTTCGGGTTATTGCAACCTCTCCTGAATTGTTTCATTGTTGAAACACGGAAGGGGTCGGCTCTGGTGGGGATCAGAAACCGACGCGGGGAAGTCGAGTTGGGGGCTTCATGCCGCGTATTAAAGCGCTCTCGGCGCTTACCTTTTTTGCACTTCTGATCTCCGCCGGGAGTGTCGGCAGCCAAGATCCATTCCGTGCGCGTTCCGATGCGGAATCCGCGGAGTCGGCACTGCCGATTTCACCCTCGGAAGAAGGAAGCTCCTACAACTCTTACCAGGTAATCGAGCCTTCCGCGGTTCATGCACCGATGCCCATCACGCCGGGCAGTGACTCTGTTGTGGTTGAGCCCGCACCGGTCGAACCCAAAGCTCCAGTTGTGCAACCCGAAGAGCCCGTAGCCGCTGTCGAAAGCGCGCCGAACGTGCATCTCGCGGCAGTTGTCACGCCCACCATGCCGACGCCCGAAATCGAAGCGACCGAGGACGCGCCCCTCGTCAGCGCGGCCGAGCGCCGCTTGTTCTCGACGGTGCCGGAAGAGATCGAAGGCTACTTCGATCTCTTTATGTATGTGAGCAAGTCGAACCGCGGTCCGCTGGCGCAGCGCATGTTCGTTTTCCAGCGCGACGCGGATGGCAAAGTGTTGCCCTATGCGGAGTGGCGCGTGTCGACCGGCCGCGAGAAAGTCGAAATCCATCACGAAAAAAGAATCCGCACGACCACGCCAGAGGGCATCTTTATGCTCGACCCCGACCGCTTTCATCAGCGGTACTGGTCGCGGACGTGGGACAACGCGCCGATGCACTACGCAATGTTCTATGACCTGAAGAACAACGGAAACGCCTCAGGCCTCGCAATCCACGCAGCGATGGGCAAAAGCAAGATCCGTCGCCTCGGAAAGCGCGACTCTGCCGGCTGCGTGCGCCTTTCGCCTGCCAACGCGAAAGAGCTGTTCTTCAAGATCAAGAACACGACGAAGAGCCGCGTTCCTTCGTTTGCCGTGAACGAAGCCGGCTCCACGAACCGGTGGGGCAGGGTCGAAAAAGCGGTCGACGGCACCCTGATGCTGCAAGACGGCTACCGGGCTGTCCTCCTTGTTGAGAACTTCGACGGTCGCGACGAGGTTGTGGGACCGGTGGTCGCGTACACCAATTAGACGACTCGGCGTATGGTCACCGTTGCAAAAAGGCAGCAACTACAGAGAGTTGAGCCGCTTTGTTGCAACTTACATTGAGTACTCTGGGGCAGGCCAATTAATCTGCCTGTCTGGGAATGGGGAAGGTGAATGGCATCCTGGCTCACACGTCTGAGCGCGGCTTTCGTCGTGGCTGGTACAGCCACCGGCGCCTACGTCATTTTGCAGAATCCGAACGCTGGCGGAAAATATCGTCCCGAAATTGATCGGTTGGCGGTCCATACCCAAGCGGTTTGGCGTTCTGTCGTCGGGAGCAACAACAAGGCCCCAAGCCCCGTCGTGGCCCAAGCCAGTCTGCCGACCATCGTGATCGAACCGCGAGATATGGCGGCACCGATCGTTGGCATTCCGAAGCTCTCAGCTCAGGCACAACAACGATCGGCGGAGCTGCAGTTTGCCGAAGTGCAAAGCGGTTTGCCCGTCGATCTGGAACCGGTCGAGGCGCGCTTGCGCGCAAAAGTGCCGGCCGACCTGTTTCCGTACTTCGACCTCTACCTCTATGTGAGCAAGTCCACGCCGGACAAGGGTCCTTGGGCGCAGCGCATGTTCGTCATGGCAAAGCAGCCCAATCAGTCCTTCAGTCTGCTGCACACCTGGCTGGTTTCGACCGGCAAGGAAGAACAGATGGTTTCCCCTTCCGGCCGTACGCTCGGCACGCACACGCCGGACGGCGTGTTCAAGCTCGACCGCGGCCGCTTCTACGAGGACTACACATCGCGGCAGTGGAAGTCGGCGATGCCGAACGCGATGTTCTTCGATTGGCAGATCGAAGGCCGTCCGTCGGGCCTCGCAATTCACGGCAGCGACGACAAAGGCGCCAAAGAACTCGGCAATCGCGCGTCGCATGGCTGCATTCGCTTATCGGCCGCGAACGCGCGCACGCTGTTCGAGCTGATTCAGGCCAATTACAAGGGCCGCGTGCCGGTGTTCTCGATCGATCAAAAGACGGGCACCATGAGCACGAAGGGCAATTTCGTGCGCGATGAAAAGGGCCGTGTCGCAATGCGCCAAGGCTACAAGGTGCTCGTATACATCGAGGACTTTGGCGGCACATCCGTCGACACCGTCGCCGCGATCTACTGAGCCTCACGAACGCTTGACGGTTGTTGCATAGAGCGCGACAGCCGCTGCATTTGAGACGTTGAGACTCGCCATTTCCGGCCGCGTCGGCAGCCTTACGGCGACGTCGCACTTCTCGCGCGTGAGCCGGCGCAAGCCTTCGCCCTCTGCGCCCAGCACCAACACGACATCGCGTTCGAGATCGACCTGCTCGATCGGCTCCGCCGCTTCATCGGCAAGCGCAACGCGCAAAAACCCAAGCTCACCCAGTTCATCGAGCGTCCGCGCAATATTGACCACGCGAACGATCGACACGATCTCAAGCGCGCCACTTGCGGCCTTTGCCAACACCCCGCCTTCTGGCGGCGAATTCCGGTCCTGCACGATCACCCCGCAAACGCCGAACGCCGCCGACGACCGCAAAATCGCCCCCAAATTGTGCGGGTCCGTCACCTGGTCGAGCAAAACGAGCCGACGGGGCGGGGCCATTCCCTCGATCGCGTCGTGGATATCCACTTCGTCCAGAGGGCTCGTGAGCAGCGCGACCCCCTGATGGACGACGTCTCGAGGGAGCGCCCGGTCGATGGCGTGATGGTCTGCCGACTCAATCAGCACCTTGGATTTTGTCGCGAGCGCCCTAAGTTCTGCCTCGGCGGAGCCGGAAATCAGCAGTTTCCGGCTCTTCCGTGCGGGGTTGGCGAGGGCCGCGCGGACCGCATGGATGCCCCAAAGCCAAATTCCGCCGCTCTCGGTGCGTTGCTCGGGTCCGCGTCCTCGGTTCCGCCTGGTCATTGTGCCGCTCCGCCTGAAGGGGGGGAAAAGCCATTAACCAGTTGACAAATCAGGGCCAAATTCGGGATAAGCCCCCCTCCCGTGCCCAGACGGTTGTGGGCGCGTGCGGGCGCCATCCCAAAAGATAGGACGAAATTCATAACCGGCTGGAGCAAACACGCACACGGCACGAGCCGACGCATGTCCATTTTGGGGGAGTGTCCCGAGTGGCAAAGGGGGCGGACTGTAAATCCGCTGGCTGACGCCTTCGTAGGTTCGAGTCCTACCTCCCCCACCACCCTTCGCCGCTCCGCGGCTTCGGGTGGCAGGCCATAGCGATCGATCGGCGAAGGGTGCCCTGCGAAGCCTTGGCGAAGCAGGGCGACACGAAGGAGCGAAGAAGAATTCATAGCGGCTCAAGCCGTGAGATGCGGGTGTAGCTCAATGGTAGAGCAGAAGCCTTCCAAGCTTACGACGAGGGTTCGATTCCCTTCACCCGCTCCAGCCTTCGCGCGCGAAGCTAGCGAAGGCTGCCACGCCGAAGCCCAGTTGGGCGAAGGCGGGCGATACTACCCGCGAGCTGCGGCTTGGCAAGCCAGAGTGAGAATGGACGACACTGACAAGGACAAGAGTTCAAGGAACTAAGAAATGGGCAAAGCAAAGTTCGAGCGGAACAAGCCGCACTGCAACATTGGGACGATTGGGCACGTCGACCACGGTAAGACGTCGTTGACGGCAGCGATCACGAAGATTTTGGCGAAGAGCGGCGGCGCTTCGTATACGGCCTACGATCAGATCGACAAGGCGCCGGAAGAGAAGGCGCGCGGCATCACGATCTCGACGGCTCACGTCGAGTACGAAACCGCGAAACGCCACTACGCGCACGTCGATTGCCCCGGCCATGCGGACTACGTGAAGAACATGATCACGGGTGCGGCCCAGATGGACGGCGCGATCCTGGTGGTGTCGGCGGCCGACGGCCCCATGCCCCAGACGCGCGAGCACATTCTGCTTGCCCGCCAGGTCGGCGTGCCGGCGCTGGTTGTGTACATGAACAAGGTCGACATGGTCGACGACCCTGAGCTTTTGGACTTGGTCGAGCTAGAAGTCCGCGAGTTGCTCTCGAAGTACGACTTCCCGGGCGACAAGATCCCGATCGTCCGGGGCTCGGCCCTGATGGCGTTGGAAGACAAGGATCCAAAGCTCGGTGAGCAGTCGATTCTGGAACTGATGAAGGCGGTGGACGAGCACATTCCCCAGCCGCATCGTCCGAAGGATCAGCCGTTCCTGATGCCGGTCGAAGACGTGTTTTCGATCTCGGGCCGCGGCACGGTCGTGACCGGCCGTATCGAACGCGGCATCGTGAAGGTCGGCGAGGAAATCGAAATCATCGGCATCCGTCCGACCACGAAGACGACGGTCACCGGCGTTGAGATGTTCCGCAAGCTGCTCGACTCGGGCGAGGCTGGCGACAACGTGGGTTGCCTCTTGCGCGGTGTTGAGCGTGAAGGCGTCGAGCGCGGTCAGGTTCTGGCCAAGCCCGGTTCGGTGACGCCGCACACGAACTTCCAGGCCGAGGCCTACATTCTGACGAAGGAAGAGGGCGGCCGTCACACGCCGTTCTTCACGAACTACCGTCCGCAGTTTTACTTCCGCACGACGGACGTGACGGGGATCGTGAAGTTGCCTGAGGGCACCGAGATGGTGATGCCGGGCGACAACGTGTCGATCGAGGTCGAACTGATCGTTCCGATCGCGATGGAAGAGAAGCTTCGCTTCGCCATCCGTGAAGGCGGTCGCACCGTCGGCTCGGGCGTCGTCGCAAAGATCGTCAAATAACGAACTCGAAGAATAAGATCCGAAGAAAGAAACGGAACGGCCCATGCAAAGCCAAAACATCCGCATCAGGCTCAAGGCCTATGATCATCGCGTGCTCGACATTTCGACGCGCGAGATCGTGAACACGGCCAAGCGCACCGGTGCACGCGTGCGTGGACCGATCCCGCTTCCGAACCGGATCGAGAAGTTCACCGTGAACCGCTCGCCGCACGTCGATAAGAAGAGCCGCGAGCAGTTCGAGATCCGCACCCACAAGCGGCTTCTCGACATCATCGATCCCACGCCGCAAACGGTCGACGCTCTTATGAAGCTCGACCTCGCGGCCGGGGTCAGTGTCGAAATCAAGCTGCAATAACGAAGAGAAGGTGGCGCTCGCCATGCGCACAGGGGTGATAACGCAGAAGGTCGGCATGATGCGTCTGTTTACAGACGACGGCCGCCATGTGCCGGTTACGGTGCTGAAGCTCGACGGCTGTCAGGTCGTCGCGCAGCGCACCAAGGAAAAAGACGGCTACACCGCGCTCCAGCTGGGCTCGGGCGTGGCCAAGGTCAAACGCGTCTCGAAGGCAGAGCGCGGCCACTTCGCGAAAGCGCAAGTCGAGCCGAAGCGCAAGGTCGCCGAGTTCCGCGTGTCGCCGGACAATCTCGTGGAAGTTGGTTCGCTGATCACGGCCGATCACTTCGTACCGGGCCAAATCGTCGACGTCTCCGGCGTCACGATCGGCAAGGGTTTTGCCGGTACGATGAAGCGCCACAACTACAGCGGCTTGGAAGCGAGCCACGGCGTCTCGATCTCGCATCGCTCCGCCGGTTCGACCGGCAACCGTCAGGACCCGGGCCGCACGTTCAAGGGCAAGAAAATGTCGGGCCACATGGGTCAGGTCCTCGTCACGACGCAAAACGTCGAAGTGGCGAAGGTCGACCCTGAGCGCGGCTTGATCATGATCAAAGGCGGCGTCCCCGGCGCCAAGGGCAGCTGGGTGATGGTGCGCGACGCCGTAAAGCGTCCGCTGCCGAAGGAAGCCCCGAAACCGGCCGCGGTGAAGAAGCCCGCGGCAGCGACGGCGGCGTGAGGAACCACAGACCATGAAAGTCAAAGTCCTCACCCTCGATGCCGGCGCTGCCGGCGAGATTGAACTCTCCGAAGACGTGTTCGGTATCAGTCCGCGCGCGGACATCCTCGCGCGCGTCGTCCAGTGGCAACAGAACAAGCGCCACAAGGGCCAGCATCGCGTGCTGACCCGTTCGGAAGTCGATCGCACGACGAAGAAAATCTACAAACAAAAGGGCACCGGCCAAGCCCGCCACGGCGCGGCAGCAGTCGGTCAGTTCCGCGGCGGCGCAAAGGCCATGGGTCCGGTTCTCCGCTCGCGAGAAACCGATCTCCCGAAGAAGGTACGTGCCTTGGGTCTCAAGATGGCCCTCTCTGCAAAGAGAAAAGACGGCCAGCTCATCGTCCTCGACGCGGCCAAGATGTCCGAAGCCAAAACCAAGAAAGTCGTGGCGTCCTTTGGCAAGCTCGGCCTGAAGTCGGCGTGCATCGTCGACGGTCCCGAGTTCGACGTCGGTTTTGAGCGCGCGGCCCGCAACATCCCGAACATCGACCTCCTGTCGGTCAGCGGCATCAACGTTCTCGACGTTCTGCGTCGTGAAAAGTTGGTCCTGACGAAGGCGGCGTTGAGCGCAATTGAGGAGCGCTTCAAATGAGCAAGATCGCATCCTACACGGCGATCCTGTCGCCGGTGATCACCGAAAAGTCGACGAAGCTCTCGGAGCACAATCAAGTCGTGTTCCGCGTGCCGCACGACGCGACGAAGCCGCAAATCAAAAAAGCGGTCGAGGAGCTGTTCAAAGTGAAGGTCAAAGGCGTGAACACGCTGGTGACCAAGGGCAAGAAAAAGATGTTCCGCGGCCGTATGGGCCAGCGGAGCGACGTGAAGAAAGCAGTCGTGACCTTGCACGAAGGTTCGACGATCGACGTGACGACGGGGCTCTAGACTATGGCGCTAAAGACCTTCAGACCCACGACGCCCTCGACGCGCCAATTGGTGCTGATCGATCGCAGCCAGCTGTTCAAAGGCCGGCCGGTAAAGCATTTGACCGAGCCGCAGAAGGAATACGGCGGCCGCAACAACACGGGCCGTATCACCACGCGCTGGCGCGGCGGCGGGCACAAAAAGCTCTATCGCGTAATCGACTTCAAGCGTCGCAAGTTCGACGTCGAAGGCACCGTCGAGCGGATCGAGTACGACCCGAACCGCTCCTCGTTCATCGCGCTGATCAAGTATCCGGATGGCGAGCAGACCTACATCTTGGCGCCACAACGCCTCGGCGTCGGCGACAAGGTGGTCGCCGGCACCAAAGCGGACGTGAAGCCCGGCAACGCCATGCCGCTGGCCGCGATGCCGGTCGGGACGATCGTGCACAACGTTGAGTTCAAGGCGGGCGCCGGCGGCAAGATCGCACGCTCGGCAGGCACCTACGTGCAGTTCGTCGGCCGCGACCAAGGATACGGCATTCTGCGCCTGAACTCGGGCGAAACGCGCAAGGTTCGTCTGGAGTGCATGGCGACGGTCGGCGCGGTCTCGAATCCGGACCACATGAACGAAGTGATCGGCAAAGCCGGCCGCAACGTGTGGAAGGGCAAGCGCCCGTCCGTGCGCGGCACTGCGATGAACCCGATCGATCACCCGCACGGCGGCGGCGAAGGCCGCACGAAGGGCGGTCGCCACCCGGTAACCCCGTGGGGGCAGTTCACGAAGGGCATGAAGACGCGCTCGAACAAGCGCACAACGAAATTGATTGTGACCTCGCGTCACCTGAAGAAGAAGGGCTAGAGACGTATGGCGCGTTCAGTCTGGAAGGGACCGTTCGTCGACGGCTTTTTGCTGAAGAAGGCAGAAGCCGCGCACAAGTCCGGCCGCCGCGACGTGATCAAAATCTGGAGCCGCCGCTCCACGATCCTGCCGCAGTTCGTGGGTCTGACATTTGGCGTTTACAACGGCCAGAAGCACATCCCCGTTCTCGTGTCCGAAGAAATGGTCGGCCACAAGTTCGGCGAGTTCTCGCCGACGCGCACGTTCCATGGCCACTCCGGCGACAAGAAAGTGAAGAGGGGGGCCTAAATGAGCAAGCCGGAAAGAGAACGCTCGCTCGCCGACAACGAGGCGCAAGCCGTCGGCCGCATGATGCGCACGTCGCAGTACAAGTTGAACCTGGTCGCGGGCCTGATCCGCGGCAAGAAGGTCGATCGCGCGATTGCGGACCTGACGTTCTCCAAAAAGCGCATCACGAACGATGTGCTGAAGATTTTGAAGTCGGCGGTCGCGAACGCCGAGAATAACCACAACCTGGACGTTGACGATCTGATCGTCGCCCAGGCGTGGACCGGCAAGGACATGGTTCTGAAGCGCTTCCATGCGCGTGGCCGCGGCAAGGGTGCGCGCATCCTGAAGCCGTTCTCGGAACTCACGATCGTCCTGCGCGAAGAGAAGCAGGAAAAGAAAGCAAAGAAGGCGAAGGGCAAAGGTAAGCCCGGCGCAAAGAAACCGGCAGCGCCAAAGAAGGAAGCCGCCTGATGGGTCAAAAGGTAAATCCGATCGGGCTTCGGCTCGGCATCAACCGTACGTGGGATTCGCGCTGGTTCGCGGATCGCCGCGAGTACGGCCAGCTGCTGCACGAAGACCTGAAGATCCGGGCGTTCTTGCTCGACAAGCTGAAGCAAGCCGGCGTCGCCCGCATCATCATCGAACGGCCGCACAAGAAGGGCCGCGTGACGATCCACTCGGCGCGGCCGGGTGTGGTCATCGGCAAAAAGGGCGCCGACATCGAAAAGCTGAAGGCCGAGCTTGGCAAGATTACGAAGTCGGAAGTGCACCTGAACATCGTCGAAATCCGCAAGCCGGAAGTCGACGCGCATCTGATCGCCGAGAGCATTGCCCAGCAGCTCGAGCGTCGCGTCTCGTTCCGCCGCGCTATGAAGCGCGCGGTGCAGTCGGCGTTGAAGCTCGGCGCACTCGGCATCCGGATCAATTGCGGCGGCCGCCTCGGCGGTGCCGAAATCGCCCGCACGGAATGGTATCGCGAAGGCCGCGTGCCGTTGCACACACTGCGCGCCGATATCGACTTCGGAGTCGCGACTGCGAAGACGGCTTACGGCACCTGCGGCGTGAAGGTGTGGGTCTTCAAAGGCGAAATCCTGGAACACGACCCGATGGCGCAGGACAAGCGCTTGAGCGAAGCGCAGGAGCAGGGCGGTCAGTCGCGCGCCCCGCGCCCCGCGCCGGCACCGGGCTAAGGACACATACGGATCTAAACCATGCTGCAACCGAAACGGTCGAAGTACCGCAAGCAATTCAAGGGCCGCATCCGCGGCAAGGCGACCTCGGCGAACACGCTAGATTTCGGCGAGTTCGGTCTGAAGGCGCTTGAGCCCGATCGCGTCACCGCCCGCCAGATCGAAGCGGCTCGCCGCGCGATCACGCGCGCGATGAAGCGCCAAGGCCGCGTGTGGATCCGCATGTTCCCGGACATCCCCGTGTCGAAGAAGCCGGCGGAAGTCCGCATGGGCGCCGGTAAGGGCGCGCCGGAGTTCTGGGCTTGCCGCGTCAAGCCGGGCCGCGTGCTGTTCGAAGTCGACGGCGTGAACACGGCAACCGCGAAAGAAGCGCTTAGCCTTGCGGCCGCGAAGCTTCCGATCCGCACGAAGTTCGTCACGCGCCTCGGCCATTCGGAATAGGGGAGAGCGAGCGATGGCGAAAAAAGACATAGGCGCGGCCTCCGGACTTCGGACGATGACGCCCGATCAGCTGACCGACGAGCTGGTCAAGCTGAAGAAAGAGCAATTCAACCTGCGCTTCCAAAAGGCGACGGGTCAGCTGGAGAAGACCGCGCGCGTGCGGATCGTCCGCCGCACGATTGCCAAGATCAACACCGTCCTCGGCGAGAAGTCGCGGGCGAAGGCTTAAGAGACAAAAATGCCGAAACGAATTCTTCAAGGCGTCGTGGTGAGCGACAAAAACAAAAAGACGATCATCGTCGAGGTGGAGCGCCGCTTCATCCATCCGTTGCTCGGCAAGACGTTGCGTCGTTCGAAGCGTTACCACGCCCACGACGAGCAGGCTCGCTTCAAGTCGGGCGACAACGTGCGCATTCAGGAATGCCGCCCGATGTCGAAGTTAAAACGTTGGGAAGTTCTTTACGACGCTGCGGCGTCGAAAGCTTAAGCGAACAAAGGCGCCAAGCCCATGATTCAGAGCACCACAAATTTGGACGTTGCCGACAACTCGGGTGCGCGGCGCGTCATGTGCATTAAGGTGCTCGGCGGCGCCCAGCGCCGTTATGCGACCGTCGGTGACATCATCGTCGTCTCCATCAAGGACGCCATTCCGCGCGGCCGGGTGAAGAAGGGCGACGTCATGAAAGCCGTCGTCGTGCGCACGGCAAAAGAAGTCCGCCGACAAGACGGCAGCTGTATCCGTTTCGACCGCAACGCTGCGGTCTTGATCAACAATCAAGGCGAGCCCGTGGGCACGCGCATCTTCGGACCAGTCACGCGCGAACTTCGCGCCAAGAACCACATGAAGATCGTCTCGCTCGCGCCGGAGGTTCTGTAAATGGCCGTAAAATTCAAAAAGGGCGACCGCGTGATGGTGGTCGCTGGCGAGGAGCGCAAGCGCAAGGGCGCTCAGCCGCGCATCGGACAGATCTTGAAGGTCTATCCCGATGAAGATCGCGTACTGGTCCAAGGCGTGAACATGGTCAAGCGCCACACGAAGCAGTCGGCGCGCAGCCAGGGCGGCATCGTGTCGAAGGAAGCGCCCGTGCACATTTCGAACGTCGCGCACATCGACCCGAAATCGGGCGAGCCGACGCGTATTGGGTTCAAGACGCTGCAGGACGGCCGCAAGGTTCGCTTTGCGAAGAAGTCCGGGGAAGTGATCGATGTCTGAGAAAGAAGCTAAAGGCAAAAAAGGTAAGGTCGAGGGCGAAGCGAAAGCACCGAAGGGGCCGCCGCCGTCCAAGACCGAAGAAAAGCGCGCCGAGAAGAAGGCCAAGGGCAAGGGCGAAGCGGCCACGGGTCCGGCCGTCTCGACGCAGTCGGAGACGCAACGTGCGAAGGGCATAAAGCTTGCCGTGGGCGAGAAGTACGTGCCGCGCGCGAAAAAGCGCTACCACGACGTCGTGCGCAAGGATCTGATCGAGAAGTTCGCCTACAAGAACGCGATGCAGGTGCCCAAGCTCGACAAGATCGTGATCAACATGGGCGTTGGCGAAACGACCGCGGACACGAAGAAAATTCAGTCTGCCGTCCGTGACCTCGCGCTGATCGCCGGCCAGAAACCGATCGTGACCAAGGCGCGTATCGCGATCTCGAACTTCAAGGTGCGTGAGAACATGCCCCTGGGTTGTAAGGTCACGCTGCGTAAGGACCGCATGTACGACTTCCTCGACCGCCTCGTCACGATCGCGCTACCACGCGTCCGCGACTTCCGTGGCGTGTCGCCGAAGAGCTTCGACGGTCGCGGCAACTACTCGATGGGTTTGAAGGAACACATCGTGTTTCCGGAAATCGACTACGACAAGATCGACACGGTGTGGGGTATGGACATCACCATCTGCACGACCGCGCAAACGGACGACGAGGCTCAGGCGTTGCTCGCCGGCTTTCAAATGCCGTTTGCGAAGTGAAAAGAAGATAAGGCGAAGACGACATGGCGAAGAAGAGTTCAATCGAGAAGAACAAGCGGCGCACGGGCCTCGTGAAACGCTACGCGGCCAAACGCGGCAAGCTGAAGGAGCAGGCGAACAACATGTCGCTCGCACCCGAAGATCGCTTTGCCGCGCGCCTGAAGCTGGCAGAACTGCCGCGCAATTCGTCGCCTTCTCGTATTCGCAATCGTTGCGAGTTGACGGGCCGCGCGCGCGGCAACTACCGCAAGCTCAAAATGTGCCGCATCAAGCTGCGCGAACTGGCCTCCCACGGGTTGATCCCGGGCATGGTCAAGTCGAGCTGGTAGGGGGATAGGATAAATGTCGATCAACGATCCCATTGGCGATCTCCTGACCCGCATTCGTAACGGTCAAGAACGCGGACACGCGAAGGTCGTCTCGCCCGCCTCGAAGCTGCGCGGTCGCGTGCTCGATGTGCTGACCGGCGAAGGTTACATCCGCGGCTATGCCGAGGTGACGCACACGCAGTCGAAGCCGGAGTTCGAGATCGAACTCAAGTACTTCGACGGCAAACCGGTGATCAAAGAGATCCGCCGCGTCTCCACGCCGGGCCGGCGCGTGTACTCGTCGATCAAAGAGCTAAAGCCTGTTCGCAACGGGCTTGGCATTTCGATTTTGTCGACGCCGAAGGGCGTCATGTCGGACGCGCTTGCCCGCGAGCAGAACGTGGGCGGCGAAATTCTGTGTCACGTGTTCTAAGAGCAAACGGGCACAGGGAAGGTAACAACGATGTCGCGAATTGGTAAGAAACCGGTGCTGCTGCCTTCGGGCGTGACGGCCACCGTCAAGGACCGCGAAGTCAAGGTCAAAGGCCCGAAGGGCGAGCTGTCGCTCCGCGTGGTCGACGGCATCGACGTGAGCGTCGACAAGGGCGGCGTCACGCTGACGCCGAAGGAAATGACCGACGACCTGCGCGCCAAGTGGGGCTTGCAACGTACGTTGGTCAACAACCTCGTCGAAGGCGTGTCGAAAGGTTTTGCGCAGCAACTCGAGATCGCGGGCGTTGGTTTCCGCGCGGCGGTGCAAGGCAAAAACCTGCAGCTGCAGCTCGGGTTCAGCCACGACGTGATCTATCCGATCCCGGCCGGCATCGACATCAAGTGCGAGAAGCCGACGCTGATCCTGGTGTCGGGCTCCGACAAGCAAAAGGTCGGCCAGGTGGCCGCCGAAATTCGCGGGTTCCGCAAGCCTGAGCCTTACAAGGGCAAGGGTATCAAGTACGCCGAGGAAAAGATCCGGCGTAAGGAAGGCAAGAAGAAGTAAGATGGCACTCAACCGGCAAGAATTGTTCGAGCGGCGTCAGCGCCGCGCACGCTTCAAGTTGCGCAAGGTTTCGGGCGTACGCCCGCGGCTGTCCGTCTTCCGCTCGTCGAAACACATCTACGCGCAGGTGATCGACGACGTGAAGGGTATCACGGTCGCCGCCGCCTCGACGCTCGACGAAGAGACGAAGAAGGCGCTGACGAAGGGCAAAGGCACCGACAAGGAAGCCGCTGCCGTGGTCGGCAAGCTCGTCGCCCAGCGCGCGAAGAAGGCAGGTGTCACCACCGTCGTCTTCGATCGTGGCGGATACATCTATCACGGCCGGGTCAAGGCACTCGGCGATGCGGCCCGCGAAAGCGGCCTGAAGTTTTGAGAGGATTTTGACCGATGTCCGGTGAGCAACAACAAGAACAACCACGCCGCGGCCGCCGCGGCGGTGGTGATCGCGGCGGAGATCGCAATCGCGATCGCGGTGGCGATCGTGAGCGCAGCGAACTCGTGGACAAGCTCGTTCACATCAATCGCGTCGCGAAGGTTGTGAAGGGCGGTAAGCGTTTCGGCTTTGCCGCGCTCGTCGTCGTCGGCGACCAGAAGGGTCGGGTCGGTTTCGGTCACGGCAAGGCGCGCGAAGTGCCGGAAGCCGTGCGCAAGGCGACGGAAGCCGCGAAAAAGTCGCTCGTACGCATTCCGCTCCGCGAGGGCCGCACATTGCATCATGACGTCCACGGCCGTCACGGCGCGGGCAAGGTGGTCCTGCGCCCGGCACCGGTCGGTACCGGCATCATTGCCGGCGGTCCGCTGCGTGCGGTGTTCGACGCGCTCGGCGTGCACGACGTTGTCGCGAAATCGGTCGGCTCTTCTAACCCGTACAACATGGTACGCGCGACGTTCGACGCATTGAAGCAGCAGGCGAGCCCAAAAATGATCGCAAACAAGCGCGGCAAATCGGTTGCCGAAATCCTGACGGCCCGCAAGGGCGGCGCCGCCGTCGAAGTTTCGCCGGAGTAAAGAGCATGACACTGCGTACGCTCGAAGGGCGGCCCAAGACGAAGACGGTGACCATCGAACAGATCGCGAGCCCCGCGCGCCGCGAGGAAAGTCAGCGTGGAACGTTGGTAGGTCTCGGTCTCGATAAACTTCATCGCCGCAAGACGCTGCAAAACACGGATGCCGTGTGGGGCGCGATCTGCAAAGTCAGACACATGGTGCGCATCGTCGACGGTGCGTAAACGAAAGCAACGAAAATGAAACTCAACGAAATCCGCGACAACGAAGGCGCACACAACCGCTTCAAGCGCCTCGGCCGCGGCAGTGGTTCAGGCAAGGGCAAGACGTCGGGTAAGGGCGTTAAGGGCCAGAAGGCGCGTACAGGCCATCACGGCATGTTCGGCTTCGAAGGCGGCCAGATGCCCTTGCACATGCGCATGCCGAAGCGCGGCTTTAACAACATTTTCGCCCGTGAATTCGCCGAAGTGAACATCGGCAACCTTCAAAGGGCGGTCGAAAGCGGCAAGTTGAAGGCCGGCGCGACCCTAAATGCTGACACGCTTGCGACACTAGGACTCGCCCGTCGTGCGCGCGACGGCGTGCGCCTCCTTGGCAAAGGCGAGTTGAAGACCCAACTAAGCCTCGAAGTCGCGCATGCGTCGGAAGCGGCGATCGCAGCGGTGAAAAAGGCTGGCGGGACGGTGAAAGTCCTGGGTGTCAAAGCCAAGCATGTCACCCGCAAGGATCGCGCCCCCGGCAAGCGCGCGCAACGTCGCCTGACGTCGGCCAAAAAGCGTGAGGAACGCGCCGCGGCCGCACAGCAGGCAAAGAAGGCGTAGGCGGAAAGTCGCGCGGCTGAGAGCAAGTGCGGGCTGAAAGCCCGCTCATCGAGGAGTGATCGCAGATGGCGTCAGCCGCCGAACAACTCGCCGCCAACGTCAATTGGTCGGCGTTCTCCAAGGCCGAAGAGCTCCAAAAGCGCATCTGGTTCACCCTGGGTGCGCTCGTCGTCTATCGCCTCGGCACGTTCATTCCGCTCCCGGGCATCGACCCCATCCAGCTTCAGCGGATCATGGAACAACAGACCCAGGGCATCCTCGGCATGTTCAACCTGCTCTCCGGTGGCGCGGTTGAGCGTATGGCGATCTTCGCTCTGAACGTCATGCCCTACATCTCCGCCTCGATCATCATGCAGGTGATGACGACGGTCAGCCCCGCGCTCGAGCGCCTGAAGAAAGAGGGCGAGGCCGGCCGCAAGACGATCAATCAGTACACACGCTACCTGACCGTGCTTCTGGCCGTTGTGCAGTCGTTCGCGATCGGGCGAGGGTTGGAGGCAAGCCCCGGCCTCGTCATCAATCCGGGCCTCATGTTCGAACTGTCGACCGTGGTTACGCTAACCGGCGGCGTCATGTTCCTGATGTGGCTGGGTGAGCAGATCACCGCACGCGGTATCGGCAACGGCGTCTCCCTGATCATCTTCGCCGGCATCGTCGCAAACCTGTTCCAAGGGTTCGTCAGCACGATGGAAATGGCGAATGTCGGCACGATTTCTTGGATTTCGGCAATCGGGCTCTACTTCCTCGTCATCGCGGTGATTATGTTCATAGTCTTCGTGGAGCGCGCGCAAAGACGGCTGTTGGTCAGCTACCCCAAACGCCAGATCGGCAACCGGATGGTGGACCAGCAAAGCTCCCACTTGCCGCTGAAGATCAACACCTCGGGCGTCATCCCGCCGATCTTCGCGTCGTCGCTGCTCGTCCTGCCGATCACGATCGCCTCGTTCAACGCGCAAAACGCGCCGGACTGGCTGACGGAGGTCGTGCGCCTGCTGAACCACGGCCAGCCGCTCTACATGCTGATCTACGGCGTGCTGATCGTCTTCTTCGCGTTCTTCTATACCGCCGTCGTTTTCAATCCCGCGGACACGGCCGACAATTTGAAGAAGTACGGCGGCTTTGTCCCGGGCATCCGCCCCGGAAAGAAGACAGCGGAGTACATCGACTACGTTCTTACGCGACTGACGGTCATTGGTGCAGCCTATCTCGTGGCCGTCTGTTTGATCCCTGAGTTCATATTGGCGCAATACGGCGGCAACTTGCTGCTCTTGGGCGGCACGTCGTTCCTGATCGTCGTGTCGGTGACGATGGACACCGTGGCCCAGGTCAACAGCCACCTGCTCGCGCACCAGTACGAGGGGCTGATCAAGAAGGCACGCCTCAAGAAATGATCGTTGTCCTCTTTGGTCCGCCCGCAGCCGGCAAAGGAACGCAGGCCAAGCGCCTTCATGAGAAGCTGGGCGTTGCCCACCTCTCAACCGGCGACTTGCTACGTGCGGCGATGGAGCAAGGCACGGACGTCGGCAAGAAGGCCGCTCCCATCGTCAATTCGGGCAAGCTCGTACCCGATGAGATCATGATTGACATCATCGCCGATCGGATCGCCGCGCCTGATTGCAGAAAAGGCTTCATCCTTGATGGCTTCCCGAGGACGCTTGGCCAGGCGGTCGCCCTTGATTCCATGCTGGGCGCGAAGAAGCTCGCGATCGCGTACGTCCTCGTTATGGACGTAGATCAACCCCAGCTCATCAAGCGGGTCGAAAACAGGGTGGCAGAGACGCTCGCCAGAGGCGAGAAGGTGCGGCCGGACGACAGCCTTGAGAAATTTATGGGCCGCCTGAAGGTCTACAACGAACAAACCTTGCCCACGCTCCCCCATTACGTATCCCAGGGGAAAGTCCGGCGGATAGACGGTATGCGTTCGATTGGGGGCGTGGCCGCCCAAATCGACGCCATCCTCAGCGACGAAAAGTCCGAGAAATCGGGGGTCCACCCATGATTGACCGGCTGAAAAATGGCCCTATACTCCGCCGCCTTCCGTATCAATCGGGCGCGGACGCTGCCGCCGGGGACACCCGGGGGTGGCGCATTTCGGCATTGAAGAACAGGATTTAGGAGAGACGACGTGGCCCGCATCGCAGGCGTTAACATCCACACCAAGAAGCGCGTTCACATCTCGCTGCGCTACATCCACGGCATCGGCCCGGTGAACGCGGTTGTAATCTGCAAGAAGCTCGGCATCGAGGAATCGAAGCGCGTCGATCAACTTTCGGAAGCGCAGGTCATTCAGATCCGCGAAGTCATCGACCGCGAGTACGTCGTCGAAGGCGACCTCCGCCGCGAAGTTGCGATGAACATCAAGCGCCTCATGGACCTCGGCTGCTACCGTGGCCTGCGTCACCGCAAGGGTCTGCCCGTCCGCGGTCAGCGCACGCACACGAACGCGCGCACACGCAAGGGTCCGGCCAAGGCGATCGC
>JBKJZU010000036.1:0-5462 GCA_046715015.1 Micropepsaceae bacterium | reverse complement strand
CCCGCGGCGCGCGCGCGCCACGGCGATCTTGCGCGAGGTTCTCGAGGTTAGGCTCACGGAAGAGTTCCGCGAGGTGCAGGGGGCGACGTATTCGACTTCGGTCCGGTCATGGAATTCGGGTGCGCTTCCCGACTTTGGGTTCATTGCGGCGTCCGCAGAGACGCGGCCTGAACTCGTCGAGGGGTTCTTCAAAACCGTGGACAAGATTGTGACGGAGCTCAAATCCGGAGCAGTAACCGACGACACCTTGGAACGTGCGCGCGAGCCGCTGAAGAAGTCAGTCGAGACAGACAGGCTTTCGAACGGATTCTGGCTGGGGTCGCTCGAGGACCTACAGAGTGAGCCACGGTCGCTGGAGGCCGTTCGTACGCAGCTCAGCGACCTTGAGAGCATCACCAAGGCCGAGGTCGTGGCGGCCGCGAAGCAGTACCTCAATGGGCGCCGGCTGGAAGTGCGGGTGTTTCCGGGTACGCAAAAGTAGCGCTACTTTGAACATGCAACCTGTAGGGGAATGCGGGCACGATTCGCGCAATCCTGCGCCGGGGCAGCAGCTTTACGGGCGCAGGCGCGCCGCGCCATAGTCCGCCGCCAGTCCCCCGAGTCAGGAGTAGTTCGGCCGAAATGATCAGGTTCTTGAATTGGTCTTTGACCTGGTGGAACGGCAGTACGCTCGGCACTTGGATCTACACAAAGCGCAACGGCGCGTTCGTGGGCGAAGACGTGCTCGGCAATACGTACTATCAGACCCGGGACGGTATGCGGCGCTGGGTGATGTACAAGAACGTCGCCGAAGCATCGCTGGTGCCGGCGGAGTGGCATGGTTGGCTGCATCACACGGTGGACGAACCGCCTACGATCGCGCCGCCTAATATGAAGCCTTGGGAGAAGGAACATTTGCCGAATTTGACCGGCACGGCGGCGGCGTATCGTCCGCCTGGAAGTTTGCTGGGTGCCGGCCAGCGCGCGCCCGCAACGGGCGATTACGAAGCCTGGCAGCCGGAGTAGGGGAAGCGAAATGCAGAACGGATTTGTCGAGACATTGTTGGGTGCCGCCGTCGTCGCGGTCGCGGTGTTCTTCTTCTATTACGGCTGGAGCGCGACGGGCGCTGGAACCGTCGAGGGTTACGAGGTGCTTGCGCGCTTCGACCGGGTCGACGGCGTTGCCGTCGGAACCGACGTGCGGATGGCCGGGATCAAGATCGGCTCCGTGACGTCGCAGGAGCTGGATCAAAAGACCTATCGCGCGCTCTTGAAAATGAACATCAAGCAGGGCATCGCATTACCTGATGACTCGTCGGTCAAGGTTGCGACCGAAGGCTTGCTCGGCGGGACCTATCTCTCGGTGTCGCCCGGCGGCAGCGACGATATGCTGAAGGCCGGTAGCGAATTCGCGACGACGCAGGGCTCTATCGATTTGTTGGGGCTTGCGATGCAGTCGATGATGGGCGGGGGCGAAAAGAAGGACGAGCCAGCGCCGTCGAGTGCGCCGAACCCCGCTCCGGCGACGCCACAATAAAGGCGCCTTGTTAGGTTGAGTTGAAGATATGAAGCGTTCCCTCGCAGTTTTGGTTTCCGTCGTCGCGTTGAGCGGCTTGGCGCTTGCGCAAGACACGGCGCCGCCTGTCGATACGCCGATCCCGGTTCCGGCAGAGCCGCCCCCGCCGCCGCCTGCGGACCCCACGGAGTCGATGCCGTTGCCGCCGGTCGAGATGCCGGGGGATCCTGTCGTGACGCCGCCGCCTCCACCGCCCGTCATCACACCGGCCCCGCCGTCCGGCGTGGCGCCGATCGCCAGCGGCGTGATTCTGGGCGGTCTGGACAAGGTGGCCGCACGTACAGCGAAACTCGAAGTGAATATGAATACGCCCGTGTTCTACAACACGCTGATCGTGACGGTGCGGGCGTGCAAGACGCGTCCGCCGGAAGAGCCGCCGGAGTCGGCTGCGTTTCTGGAGATTCAAGATCGCAAGCCCGACGGGACGATCCAGAAGATCTTCTCCGGGTGGATGTTCGCATCGAGCCCGGCGCTCAACGCGCTTGAGCACCCGGTCTATGACGTGTGGGTCGTGAACTGCAAAACAGCGCCCGCTCAGCCGGCAGCGCCTGCACCGCCCAACACGTAGAAATCGGCTTTCGTATCGACGGCTTTCGCGAGTACTCTTTTGTAGCGCGCGCGGGGAATCTCGACCGCACCGAACTGTTTCAGATGCTCGGTGATGAATTGCGTGTCGAGCAGCATGTAGCCGCCGGCTTTGAGGCGCTCAACCAGGTGAACCAGTGCGATTTTGCTGGCATCGGTTTCGCGGCTGAACATGCTTTCACCGAAGAACGCGGCACCGATGGACACGCCGTAGAGGCCGCCGACAAGTTCGGTGCCGTTCCAAACCTCTACGCTGTGCGCGTAGCCTTTGTCGTGAAGGTTGGCATAGGAACGCTCGATCAACGGGTTGATCCAGGTGTTCGTCCGCTTCGGGGCAGCCGCCGCGCAGGCGAGCATCACGTCCGGGAACGCCGCGTCGACAGTGATCCTGAAGCGCCTGGAACGCATCGTTCGCACAAGACGCTTGGAAACGTGGAAGGCGTCCAAAGGTAGAATCCCGCGCAAGGGCGGGTCGACCCAGTAAATCTCGTCGTCGCTGCGCGTTTCGGCCATCGGGAACTGGCCAGCGCGATAAGCAGCGAGCAGTGTTCGTTCGGGAATGATGTCGGCCGGTCCGCGTGCTCGAACCATCGGGAGCTTCAGCCGGCTTTGCGCTTCAAGAAATTCTCAAGCCAGTGGATCGAATAGTCGCCGTTGACGATGTCGGGCTCCGTCACGAGTGACTGGAACAGCGGGATTGTCGTTTCGACGCCGTCGATCACGAACTCCGCCAACGAGCGGCGCAGGCGCATCAAGCATTCGTTGCGGTTTCGCCCGTGCACGATGAGCTTGCCAATCAAGCTGTCGTAATAGGGCGGGATTTTGTAGCCCGAATAAGCGGCGGAATCGACGCGCACGCCCAAGCCGCCGGGAACGTGGAAGTCCTTGATTAGCCCCGGCGATGGACGGAACGTTGCCGGGTTCTCCGCGTTGATGCGGCATTCGATGGCGTGCCCTGAGAACGTCACGTCCGACTGACTGAAGCCGATCGCGCCGCCGTGCGCGACACGTACCTGCTCGCGCACGAGATCGAGGCCGGTGATCATTTCGGTCACCGGATGTTCGACTTGAAGACGCGTGTTCATTTCGATGAAATAGAATTCACCGTTCTCGTAGAGAAACTCGACCGTGCCAACACCGAGATAGCCGAGCTTCGTCAGCGCGTCGGTGACGACTTTGCCGATCTTGTCGCGCGCTTCGGCGTTGAGCGCGGGTGAACCCGCTTCTTCCCAAACCTTTTGATGCCGGCGCTGCAGCGAGCAGTCGCGCTCGCCGAGGTGGATTACGTTGCCTTGGCTGTCGGCCAGCACTTGGACTTCGATGTGGCGCGGGAGTTGAAGGTATTTTTCGAGGTAGACGGAATCGTCGCCGAACGCCGCTTTTGCTTCAGAGCGCGCGGTTGCGAGTGCCAGCGAGAGTTCCGATTCGCTTCTCGCGACTTTCATGCCGCGTCCGCCGCCGCCGGCTGCGGCCTTCACCAGAACCGGGTAGCCGATCGCGGCCGCGATACGCTTGGCGTCGTCGTCGTTCGAGACGCCGCCGTCGGAGCCTGGAACCACCGGAATGCCGAGGCGCTTGACTGCTTTCTTTGCTTCGATCTTGTCGCCCATCAGGTGGATGTGTTCGGGTTTCGGGCCGATGAATACCTTGCCGTGTTCCTCGATGATTTCGGCGAAGCGCGCGTTTTCGGAGAGGAAGCCGTAGCCCGGATGGACGGCTTGCGCGCCGGTCACTTCGCATGCAGTGACAATGGCCGGGATGTTCAGGTAGCTGTCGCGCGCCGGCGGTGGGCCGACGCAGACGCTCTCATCCGCCATGCGCACGTGCATGGCGTTTGCGTCCGCGGTCGAGTGGATGGCCACCGTTTTGATGCCCATCTCGTGACACGCGCGGTTGACGCGCATCGCGATCTCGCCGCGGTTTGCAATGAGAACTTTGTCGAACATCGAGCCGCTACTCGACAATCATCAGCGGTTCGCCGAATTCGACCGGTTGCCCGTCGCTGATGATGATTTGGGTGACCCTTCCCGCGCGCGGCGATGGAATCTGGTTCATCGTCTTCATGGCTTCGATGATCAGAAGCGTCTGACCCTCGGTTACCATGTCGCCAATTTTGACGAACGTGTTGGCGCCGGGCGAAGGTGAGACGTAAGCGGTGCCCACCATCGGCGAGGCGACGAGGCCCGGATGGCCCGAAATGTCGGTCGGTTTTGCGCCGGACGCGCCCGCAGCCGTGCCCGCCATGTGGGCGGCCGGAGGGGCCGCGAACGCCGAGGCGACCATCTGAATGTTGCGCGCGACCCGTAGCCGTAAACCCGCCTTTTCGATTTCGATCTCGCTAAGACCCGTTTCCTCGAGGATCGCCGCCAAATCGCGGATCATCTTTCCTTCGAGCGGATCGGGTTTTTCTTCTTTGCTCATCCTTGGGCTTTCTTGGGCGTCGTCAGGGCGGCCAGCGCGTCGACCGCCAAGGCATAACCTTGGGCGCCGACGCCGCAAATGGTTCCGGTGACGACGGGTGACACGAAAGACGTATGGCGAAACGGCTCGCGGCGATAGGGGTTCGAGATGTGAACCTCGATCACGGGGATTTCGACGGACTTGAGGGCGTCATGAATTGCGACGGATGTGTGCGTGTAGGCGCCGGCGTTCAAGATGACGCCGCCGGCGGTCGTGCGGGCCTCCTGCAGCCAGTCGACCAAGTCGCCCTCGTGGTTCGATTGGCGAAAGTCGACGGTGAGGCCCGCTTGGCTGGCTTTAGCGCGCACCTGGGCCTCGATGTCGGCCAATGTCGTATGGCCGTACACCTCGGGCTCGCGGCTTCCCAAAAGGTTCAGGTTGGGGCCGTTCAGGACGAAAATAGGCTTGGCCATCTTGTCAGGGACCGGGCGTCCGTGGTGAGGAAATGCGCCGTCGTTATAGCCAGTCCCCGGTGGGGGCGAAAGGCACCAGATAACAGGTGGTTAGCAATGGGCGGACGCGCTATCTCATTGACGGTGCGGACGGAATTGGACAGCGGAATCAGCCTTCTTATGCGCATTCAGGTGAACGGGCAGGACCATGAGCTCTCCGGTCCGACGACGCTTGCCCGGCTGGTCGAACGTCTTGGGCTCGATGCGCGCAAGATTGCGATCGAACGCAATTTGGAGATCGTGCCGCGGTCGATCTATGAGCAGACGACGCTGAACGAAGGAGACAAGCTTGAGATCGTCAATTTCGTCGGAGGCGGGTGAGCCATGACCATGCAGAACGACACCTGGACCGTGGCGGGCCGGACGTTCCGTTCGCGGCTGATCATCGGGACCGGCAAATACAAGGACTA
>JBKJZU010000035.1:0-7179 GCA_046715015.1 Micropepsaceae bacterium | reverse complement strand
TTGCGAGCGAATATTCGCTGGCGATTTGGGCGCTGGGCAAGCTTGCGTCGCTGGACATGAACAGGCTGTTCGACGAAGACATGATGGGCGACGACTTGGATGCGTGGCTTGTCGAGTCGGCGCTGCTCAAGCGAAGCTTCAAAACCTGCGCCGTGATTGCGGGGTTGATCGAGCGGCGCAACCCGCGCGAGGAGCGGACCGGGCGGCAAGTCAATTTCTCGTCCGATCTCATCTACGACGTCCTGCGTAGCCACGAACCGGACCACATTCTGCTGCGCGCGGCGTATGACGACGCCTCGACTGGTGCGCTCGACATCGCGCGGTTGGGCGCGTTGTTGAAGCGGATCAAGGGGCACATCGTGTTGAAGAAGCTCGACCGCGTTTCGCCGCTGGCTGTGCCGGCGCTGCTCGACATCGGGAAGGTGCCGGTTGGCTCGGACGCAAACGAGGCGCTGCTGGCGGACGCGAGCGACGAATTGATCGCGGAGGCGATGGGCGAGTAAGACCCTACTTCAGCTGCGGCAGGGTTTGCCACAAGCGGCGGTCGTGCGCTGGGACAACAATGAGACCGGGGACTGCTTGCTTCAACTGGTGGAGCCGAATGAGAAGGTTGCGCACCTCATCTGGATCGTTGTCGACGAGGCGGCGTGCGAGCCAGGGCTTTTCCGCCGGGTGGTCGATGCCTTCGCTTTGCCAGGCGGTGTCGCCGATCAGGACATAGTTCTTTCCATCCGACGTGTTGATGAAGGCGAAGATCGAGCCCGGCGTGTGCCCCGGGGCTGGCACGAGAACGACACTGCCGTCGCCGAAAAAGTCGAAGCTCCTGTCGAACCCCATATAGGGACCGTTCGGGAAGTCGTAGGTCTTGTACGCAGTGGTGCCGATCTTGCGCGCGAGTTCGGTTGCCGGATTGCCGCCGTTGACGAAGTCCTGTTCGGCTTGCGTGACGTACACGGGAATACTCGGCAGATCCTCAAGGCCACTCACGTGGTCCCAATGTGCGTGAGTAAGCACGATGCCTGTCGGCGTGATGCCGGCAGCCGCGAGCTGCTCGGCGACGGTTGGCTCTTGCTCAAAGCGTGCGGTGTTTTGCATGAGCCACGGCGTCGTCTTGAAATGCTCGGCGACGTTCTTGCCGAAGCCGGTGTCGAAGACGAGCGTGCCTTTGGGATGGACGAGTAGAAAGGCGCCCATGTTGAAAATGCGTTCTTCCGTCAGATTGCCGCCGCGATAGGCGAACCCTGCGCTCGAGTACATTTTGCCGGCGAGAATCGCCTTGATCTCGACGTTCGGTGTGGCGGGCACGGGCGGCGCGGCGATCGCTTGCGCGGGCGGCACCGCCAAGTCCTGCGGCACGAATGTCCAGGCGAGGGCGGCAATCCCGATGAGGAGCAGTAGGAGGAAAAGGCGGATAACGGTGCGCATGGGCGGTGCTTTCAAGTGGCGATAAGGTGGACGCTATCATGTCCCTCGCGGTTTGGCGCGTGCGGTCGGGATCGCGGTCCAGGGGTCGTCGGGCCAGTGGTGTTTCGGGTAGCGGCCTTTGAGGTCGCGCTTCACTTCGGGGTAGCCGCGCTGCCAGAAGCTTTTCAGATCGCGCGTGACTTGCACGGGACGGCGCGCGGGCGAGAGGAGATGGAGCGTCAGCGGTACGCGGCCGTTCGCGACGGTCGGCGTGTCGGCGAGGCCGAACATTTCTTGCAGGCGGACAGCGAGGAACGGCGCGTCGGTCGTGTAGTCGATGGCGATGCGCGATCCGGAGGGAACTTCGATGTGCGTGGGTGCGAGAGCGTCGAGGCGTTTCTTCTGCTCCCAATCGAAGCGACTGTGGAGCGCGTTCGAAACGTCGATGCGCGTGAAGTCGGCGGCACGGGTTACACCGCCCAAGAACGGTTGCAGCCAGTGTTCGAGATCGCGGGTTAGCGCCTCGTCCGAGAGGTCGGGCCAGCCGGCATCGGGTTCCAGTTTGCGAATGAAGACGACGCGAGCGCGGAACGCATCGAGTTCCGGCGTCCAGGCAAGCGTTTTCAACCCCAGTTCGCGAATGCCGGTGAGCACGGCAGCGGCGAGTTTCGCTGGGTCAGCTTTCTTCAGCGGGCGTTCGGTGAGGACGAGCGCGTCGAGGCGTTCTTCTTCGCGCGCGACGGCGGCCTTTTCGCGGCTCGACCATTCGCAGACTTCGCGGGTTCCGATGTGGGCGGCGAACAATTCTTCGATGTCGGCGAGTGTGAGCGGGGCGGCTTGGTGGACCTTCGCGTTGGCGCCGGCGCCGTCGAGCGCTGCGATCGCGAGGTAGTCTTCGCGCGCCAGCGCGTCGGTTTCTGGGAGCGTGGCGCCGCGGCCCGAGGCTAGACGGAAGCTCGCGGGGCCGCGACGTTTGGCAACGCGTTCGGGATAGGCGAGCGCGGTCAGGCGGCCTGCTGCCTGCATATCGACGCGGCCGTCTTTGACGCCGAGTGCGCGCGCCCAAGCGCGCGCTTGTTCGCGTGCGCGGGAGAGCGATCCACGGTCCACCTTCGCCAAGGCTCCGGTGGACAGGTCGGCATTGGCGCTGCCCGTTTCGAACGCCTCGAGGCGCGTGCGCAGGTCGGCGTCTTTGCTGCCGCGGATGACGTCGCGTTCGCTCAAGATCGCGGCGAGCGCTGCGGCGGTAGCGCCTTCGCCCAACTCCTTCGCGCGCAGCATCATGTGGGCGAGGCGCGGGTGTGCGCCGAACGTGGCGCAGGCGCGGCCGTGCGGCGTGATGCGGTTCTCACCGTCGATCGCATCGAGTTCGCGCAGCAGTTCTTGTGCTTCGGCAAACGTGCTCGCGGGCGGCGGGTCAAGCAGTCTCAGACGGCTCGCGTCGCGTTCGCCCCAGAGCGCAAGATCGAGCGCGAAGGGGCTGAGATCGCTCGTCAGGATTTCGGGCGGCGTGTAGGCGGTCAGCGCGCGGGTTTCGCTCTCTTCCCACAGGCGGTAGCAGATGCCTGGCGCGACGCGGCCGGCGCGACCGCGGCGTTGATCGGCGGAGGCGAGGCTGACGCGCTGCGTCACCAAGCGGGTCATGCCTGTTGCGGGATCGTAGCGGGCGCTGCGCTGAAGCCCCGCGTCGATCACTACGTGGACGTCTTCGATCGTGAGGCTGGTTTCGGCGATGGCGGTCGCGAGCACGATTTTGCGCGTGCCCGCGAGTGGGCGGATCGCGCGATCCTGCGCGTCGGCGGGGAGCGTGCCGTAGAGCGGCAGCAGCGTCGCGCCGCGCAGGTCATCCGCCTCCAGCAAGCGCGCGACGGTGCGGATTTCGCCTTCGCCTGGCAGGAAGACAAGCAGGCCGCCGTCCGTCTCGTCCAGCGCGCGCAGGACGACGTTCGCGGTTGCTTGTTCGATGCGCGCGTTCGCGGGCGGCGGGGCGTAGCGCGTTTCGATCGGGTAGAGTCTTCCCTCGCTGAGCACGACCGGCGCGCCCTCCTTCGCCGAGGCTTCGGAGGGCAGGTTGCCGAGAAGTTTGGCCACCCGGGCGCCGTCGAGCGTTGCCGACATCACGAGGATTTTCAGGTTTTCGTTCAGTGCCGCTTGCGTTTCGAGCGTGAGCGCCAGGCCTAAGTCTGCGTTCAGGCTGCGCTCGTGGAATTCGTCGAAGATTACGCAGGCCACGCCTTTCAGTTCCGGGTCGCTTTGCAGGCGGCGGGTGAGCAGGCCTTCGGTCACGACCTCGATGCGGGTCTTCGCGCTCACTTTCGCGTCGAGGCGGACGCGGTAGCCGACCGTTTCGCCCACCTTCTCGCCGAGAAGGTCCGCCATGCGGGCGGCGGCGGCGCGGGCAGCAACGCGGCGCGGCTCCAGCATCAAGATCTTCTTGCCTTCAGCCCACGGTTCGCGGAGGAGGGCCAGCGGCACCAGCGTCGTCTTGCCTGCGCCCGTCGGCGCTTCGAGCACGGCTGCGCGAGCGGACGCTAGCGCGCGCGTCAGTTCGGGCAGGGCCGCTTCGATGGGTAGCGTCATCCAAATACCCCTAGCAGACGCACGGAAGGTTGATGTCGCGAAATTCGTGTCCGGAATGGGCGTTATTTCGAGGCCCGGCGGCGCTACGTTTGCCCGGACATCGCGAGTCTTGGTGGGCCGGACAGTCGATTTCTTAGGCACTGACGTATTCGCGAACTAGTCGATTCCGGCGAATCCTGGCATGGGTCCTGGGTAGCGTCTTGAGGTTCTTCAATCTTGTCCGTTTCATCCGTTGACGTGCCTGCGGCGGCCGATGTGGCCCCGCGCGATGCCCGCGCCTGGGCGCAAATCCTTACCCGTTACCGTGAGCCGTCGGTGCCGCGCAGTGTGGTCGAGATTGTGATCACGGCAGGCCCGTTCGTGGCGCTGTGGGCGGCGATGTGGTTTTTGATGGGGTTCAGCTATTGGCTGGCGTTGCCGCTTGCGATCCCCGCCGCCGGCTTCTTGGTCCGGCTCTTTCTGATTCTGCACGATTGCGGACACGGTGCATTCTTTGAAAACAAACAGGCGAACGCGTGGGTTGGGCGCGTGTGCGGCGTGCTCACGCTGACGCCGTTCGACATTTGGCGGCGCACGCACAACATGCATCACGCGACGTCGGGGAACCTCGACCGGAGGGGCCTGGGCGACATCGAGACGATGACGGTTGGCGAATATATGGCCTCGCCGTGGTACGAGCGTTTGCGCTATCGGGCATACCGGCATCCGATCACGCTGTTCATCATCGGGCCCGCGTTTGTGTTCTTCCTCGCGAACCGATTGCCGGTGGGGCTGATGGCTTCGGGCTGGCGGCCGTGGGTGTCGGCGATGACGAACAATCGGCGATCGCGGCGGTCGTCGTCGGCATGATGTACTTCGTCGGGATCAGCGAGTTCTTGCTGATCCAAATTCCGATCCTGTTGCTCGCGTCCTCTATCGGCGTGTGGCTTTTCTTCGTGCAGCATCAGTTCGAAGAAACGGAGTGGGCGGGCGCGGACAAATGGGACATGCAGCACGCAGCGCTCAAAGGCGCCTCGCATTACGACTTGCCGGCGGTATTGCGCTGGTTCACGGCGAGCATCGGCGTGCATCACGTGCATCATCTGTCGAGCCGGATTCCCTATTACCGCCTGCAGCGCGTGCTGCGCGATCATCCGGAACTGAAGGACATGGGGCGGTTGACGCTGTGGCAGAGTTTTGCCTGCGTGCGTCTCGCGCTCTGGGACGAGGTGAAGGGGCGGCTCGTCAGTTTCCGCGACGCGCGGCGGGCGTAGTCGTAACCGTTTCTCTTTAGGCATCTGAAATTGCTACACAATCGCGGGCCGTGTGACGCGGACAGCGCGGGCTGCAATCGTGATCCGGCGCGACTGTTGCCGGCTTGAAGCCGGGCGTATGGTCCGCCCCGCGGTGGGGGCGCTCTCTCAGGAGACCATTCGCGATGACTCAGATTGCACGACTTGGAACTGCAGTGCTGGCCGCGTCCCTGTGTGTGGGTCTTGCACATTTCACGTTAGCGGCCGATCCGCCGAAGGGGCCGAGCCCGCAGCCTGGAGCTGCTGCCGGCAGCGAGGTTCCGGCCGGCGCGACGCTGCCGCCGGATCGCGTCAAACCGGTGAAGGGTTTGCAGATGGGCGTTCGCGGCACGGTCGGACGCAAGCTGACCGGGCGGGAGGCCGGTTTGCCGCTCAGCGATATTCCGGGCGCGAAGTCCATCACCAGCGCCGAATGGACGAAGATGCGCAAGATCCCGAAGACGGGCCTTTTCATCGTGGACGCCGACTACGTGCCTGGAGACTTTCGCGAGTCGCTGAAGGAAGAAGGCTATACGATGGATGCCAAGGGCAGGATCAAGGACCGCGAGGGCAGGTCGAAGGCGATATTCATTCTGCCTCAGACTTACGAGATGAAGGGCCAACGGCAAGGCTGGCTCGACCGCTTCAAGAAACAGGCGTCGAACGCAATCGTCAGCGAAGCGAAGGCGGGCAACCCGTATCACTTCGCCTGCTATAGCGCGAGCGCCTGGCTCGTCTATTCGAACGGGTTCTGCCGGTATTGGGACCTGAAAACCAAAGGCTGGGCCTACGGGCCGAAGGCTGGCGGCGGCTGCGGCTGGCCGGTGCCCGCGACGAACATCTCGTCGATCGAGGTGTGGGCGTGGATTCACGGAAAGGCGTTCAACAGCGCGAGCTGTTCGAACTGCAGTTCGAAGGGCGTGACTGCGACGTGGAATATCGGCTGCTTCTGGCCGGCGTATGGGAGTGGCGGTTTGCTTGAGAACTACGCAAACCTGCGGGACAACGATCCTGCGCACGGCAACCCGCGGGCGGATGCGCACTGGGTATGGAGCCACTAGTAACGGCGGGAGCGCGCGTCTCAGCGCGCTCCCTTTTTCCTCGGCCGAAATATGCGTAGCACCCACTGATTGTGCCACGCGCCGCTTGGCGGGGGCTAGGGTTCCCGCCTAGTCTCCCGCGCATGATGCGAAACGTTTTGGCTGTGGGTGCCGGGCTGGTCGCCGCCGTGGCGGTGATGATGGCGTGCGAGTTTACGAACTCGCGGCTCTATCCGTTTCCCGAAGGCATGGATGTGTACGACATCGAGCAGGTGCGTTCGTTTGCGGCGACGATGCCGCTTTCGGCGCTTTTGCTGGTCGCGGTCGGGTGGACGGTGGGTTCGTTTGCCGGCGGGTTCGTGACCACCCGGATCGCGCAGTCTCTCTCGCCCGCGCCTGCGCAGATAACCGGGCTGATCCTCACGGCGCTCGGCGCGTTCAATGCGTGGATGATCCAAAACCCCACGTGGTTTCATTGGGGCGCCTTGCCCGTGTTCTTGGGCTTTGCGCTGCTCGGTTATCACGTGGGACGCAAGTCATGATCCGAAGTATCGCCGCCGTCGTCGCCGGTCTCGTCTTCATTTTTGCGACGCATATCGGGACGGACGCCGTGATGCATGCGCAAGGCGTGTTTCCGCCGGAAGGGCAGCCGATGTTCGACCCGTCGCTGAACGCGCTCGCGCTCGGCTATCGCTCGGTGTTTTCGGTGATCGGGTGCGCAATCGCGGCCGCGCTGGCGCCTCGTGCACCGATGGCGCACGCGCTGACGCTGGGCGCCATTGGCACTGTCCTTGAGTCGCTTGGCGACTACATGGCGATCGGCCTTAACCTCGTGCCGATGTGGTATCAGGTCGCGATTGCGGCTTCGGCCCTGCAGTGTGCGG
>JBKJZU010000034.1:0-3234 GCA_046715015.1 Micropepsaceae bacterium | reverse complement strand
CCCCTTGAGGCCCGCGCGGCTAGAGCGAAAGGGGAGCCCCGTTGAGCCAGGATGTTTCCGCACGGCTGAGCGCGCTCAGCCGCTACAACATCCTCGACACGCCCGCAGAAGACGGCTTCGACGATATCACGAAGATTGCAGCGTTGGTGTGCAGCGCGCCGATCGCGCTCGTGAGCCTGGTCGAGCGCGACCGCCAGTGGTTCAAATCCGAACTCGGCTTGGGCGTCGGCGAAACCAACATCGGCGTGTCCTTTTGTGCGCAGGCGATGGACGAGAGCGATATCGTCGTCGTGCCCGACCTGCGCCGCGATTCACGCTTCGCGCAGAATCCCTTCGTGACGGCCGCCCCCTTCTGCCGCTTCTACGCCGGCGCAAAGCTGGTGACGCCGCAAGGCGTGCCGATCGGCATGGTCTGCGTTCTGGACACGAAGGCGAGGCCGCAAGGCATCACGGAACCGCAAGCCGACGTCTTGCGCGCACTCGCCCGGCAAACGATTTCGCTGCTGGAGTTTCGCAAGGTCACCGAGGAACGCCGCCTCATCAGCGACGAACTCACGCACCGCGTCAAGAACGTGTTTGCGGTCGTGGGTGCGCTCTCGAACCTATCGCTGCGCAAGGCGCCGGAGGCGAAACCCTTCGTCGCCGATTTTCAAAGCCGGTTGGAGGCGCTGTCGGTGGCGCACGACATCGTGCTGGAACGGCAACGCAACAACGCCGAGACGTCGCGCAAACTTCACGAACTTCTGGGCGTCATGCTGCGTCCGTACCGCGGCATCGACGGCACGCGCTGGACGATCCGCGGCGACGATCTTCCCGTCGGTCCCGCGATGGCAGAGGCGCTCGTGCTTTTGATTCACGAACTCGCCACCAACGCGGTCAAGTACGGCGCGCTCTCCGAAGTCACCGGCCACATCGACATCGCCGTTGCGCGCTTCGGCAGCGCGGTGACGGTCGGGTGGGAAGAACGCAACGGGCCGAAGGTCAAAGGCCCGCCGTCACAAACCGGCTTCGGCACGACGCTGATCGACATGGCCGTCACGGGCGCCGACTGCTCCGTCGTGCGCGAATGGCGCCCCGACGGCCTCTTCCTCCTGCTCACCGCCCCCGAAGCCCGCTTCACGCGCTGAGCGGACCCTAACGCTCTGCCAAATCGAACAGCTGCGGCAACGTCCGCGCCGCCACGAGCGATCCTTCGACCTTCGCCAGCCGCTTCGCGACGGCCTCGTCCAGAGTCACCCGCCGTGCCAGCATCTGCAGCACCGTGTCGAAGCGCGCCTCGATCGCCGCGTTGCCGGGGCCTTCGCCGCGCCCAATCGTCGTGCCGCGCGCACCGCCCTCGACCAGGAAGCTCGCCGCCTTCGCTTTGTGGCGGATCTTGAGCACGATCTTCTGCGCTGGCGAGGGCGTCTGGCGCGTCACGGCGTCGAGGCCCAACAGCACCCAGTCCGGCTCGAACGCGTCGTCGTCGCGCATCGGGAAAAGAAAGTGCCCGCCCCAGCGGATGAGCGCGCGAATGGCTGGCTTCAAATCGCGCCCGATGGGCGTCAACTCATAGACCTGCGCGTTGAATGGCGCGGGCAGCGTGCCGCGCGCGACGACGCCGGCCTCGATCAGGGCGTTCAACCGCTCGGAAAGCACGGTCGGACTGACGCCGTTGAGCCGCGCCGCAAGGTCGCCGAACCGCTTTTGTCCGAGCAGCAGCTCGCGCACGATCAACAGCGTCCACCGCTCGCCGACGATCTCGGCTGCGCGCGCCAAAGCGCAGAACTGGGTGTAGCGCGTCTTGCTCATGCGCGAATGGTGCTGGACGTCATCTTCGGTATGCAAGCGCGATCATGGGACCGACGACCAAGAATTGCAGCACGGTAAATCCGGTCTCCAGCATCAGATAGTCGGGCACGGACGCCATCACGTTCTTGGCGGCCACCGCCAGTGTGGTGAACGACCACGACAAAACGCCGATCGCCGCACCGTAGGTCAGCCCGTTCATCAGGAAAGCATGGCCCCGATCCGGAAACGCGCGCGGATAGACCCACGAAAACGCCAAGCCCTGGATCACCATCGACAGAAGGCCGAACGGCACGATCACCGCCTCGCGATACATCGAAAGCGCGTGATATGCGTCGGCGAACACGACCAGATGCCACGCATAGGCGATCGGAAACGACGGCAGAAGATAAGCCGCAACGCCAAGCCAGAACGCACGCCCGGTCGACGATTGTTGCGTGATGCTGTGTGTCGTCATTTCTCGATCCTCAACCGCGCATCGGGCCTTCGGCGAACGCAGGCACGCCCGCTGGCGCCACAGCATCCCACGCCGGCGCGCGCGACGCCCAAACGATCATCTGCGGCGCGAACAGGTTCGGATCGTCCAGCGTCGAGGCGCGCAGGAATAGCACCCCAGGCATAGCTGCGTTCTCCGACGAAATCCCAGCCCCGCAGGTGGGGCAAAAGCTGCGCTGCACGTCCGCGCCGCTGCCGGCTTTCGAGTGATAAGTCCGCCGCTCCCCGGTGATTTTGATCGCATTCTTGGCAAAGCCCATCATCGCCGCATGCCCGGCCGCACTCAGCTTGCGGCAGTCGGTGCAATAGCACTTCGCTTGAAACATCGGTTCGGCGTCGCCGTGATAGCGCACCGCCCCGCACAAACATTGCCCTGAAATCTTCATCGCCGTTCTCCGCTCAGTATGACTACGGAAAACATAGTGGAGAATACGAAGAACGGAGTCAATGTCGCTGTGCTGGCGCGTGGCCCGCAGACGTGCTACGCGCGGTTGAGCATCGAAGCGGAGACACACATGTTGGAAGGCGGATGCCTGTGCGGCGCGGTCACGTACAAGATCGAGAGCGCGCCGATCATCGTCGCGCACTGCTACTGCCGCGACTGCCAACGCGTCACCGGCGCGGGCCACACGACCGGCGCGATGTTCCCGGCCGAAGCGATCAAGGTCACGGGCGCCATGAGCGAGTATCGCTCGAAGGGCGACAGCGGCAGCACGGTCTCGCATCTCTTCTGCGCGACGTGCAGCAGCCGCCTGTTCGGCAAAAACACGAACATGCCGGGCGTCATGACGGTCGGCGCCGGCACGCTGAACGACCCGGGCGCCGTGACGCCGCAAGTCGCGATCTTCGCGCGCAGCCGCCCGCCCTGGGACGCGCCCGATCAGAACGCGCAATCCTTCGACACCCAACCCGCCTGGAAACCCGAAGACGGCGCGTGAGAGCTAGGCGTCA
>JBKJZU010000033.1:0-5439 GCA_046715015.1 Micropepsaceae bacterium | reverse complement strand
CACCGCGACGGCCGCGCTGCTGATGATGCTTGCAATGGACGCAATATCGGAAAGACTCATTGTACCCCCTTCAAAAGGATCAGCTACTGCGAGCTTATTGCAGAACGTCCCGATCTGGTGAGCCGATGGGGTCATGAATGGCGCTGGACTCCGGATAAACGCGCCACTTGGGTGCCTTGGCCACCGCCACGGCGGCGGCGATTGGCATTAACCGCTGTCCGTGCGTAGCATCAACCTGAATTTGTACTCTTCCTCAAAAGGTCTTTGTGACTGACGCCGCACGCAAACTCGCCACCATCGTCGCCCTTGACGTCGCCGGCTATTCCGCGCGTACGGAGGCCGACGAGGCCAAGACCACGTCTGAGGTTGCGGCGCTTCGCAAGGTGATCGAAGCCATCGCCGCGCGCCACGGCGGCCGCGTTTTCAACACCGCCGGCGACGGTTTCATGCTGGAGTTCGGCTCGAGCCTCGCTGCAGTTGAAGCCGCTTTCGCCCTCGCCGAGACCTGCGAGCCGAAGGTTCGCGTCGGCGTGCATCTCGGCGACGTCGTGGTGCAGCCGAACGGCGACCTCCTCGGCCACGGCGTCAACGTCGCGGCGCGTTTGATGGCGCAGTCGCTGCCTGGCGCGGCGCTGATCTCAGGCGCGGTGCGCAGCTCCATCCGCGGCCCGCTTGCCGAGCGCTTGCAATCGCGCGGCCATCTGAAGCTCGACAAAATGGCCGAGACGATCGAAGCCTTCGCGTTGGGTGACGCGAGCGTCGCATCTGCCAAGTCCGAGTCGACGCGAAAAGTCTCCGTCTGCGTCCTCGCCTTCTCCAACATCAGCGACGATCCGCAGCAGGAGTATTTCAGTGACGGCATTTCCGAAGACATCATCACCGACTTGAGCAAGGTCTCCGCCCTGGGCGTCACCGCGCGCAACACCTCGTTCCAGTTCAAGGGCAAGAGCGTCGACGTGCCCACAATCGCGCGCCAGCTGAAGGTGACCCACGTGTTGGAGGGCAGCGTGCGCAAGGCGGCCGGCCGCGTGCGCATAACGGCGCAGCTCATCGATGGCGCGTCGGGCGAGCACGTCTGGGCCGAACGCTACGACCGCGATCTGAAAGACATCTTCGCGCTGCAGGACGAGATTTCGGAAGCGATCGTCAAGGCGTTGAAGCTCCGGCTCCTGCCGGAAGAAAAGAAGGCGATCGAGCATCGCGGTACGACGAACATCGACGCCTACAATCTCTATCTGATGGCGCGAAAGCTCCAGGCCCGCGGTCACGCGATGTTCCGCGGCGGCGCGATCATCCGGCTGTGCCAGGCCGCGATCAAGATCGAACCGGACTATGCCCGTGCCTGGGCGCTGATGGCGCTCACGCAAGCGCTGGCCGCGACGTTTGGCAAGGGCGCGAAAGACGACGGACTTGTTGCCGCGGACCGCGCACTGGCTCTCGACGCGTCTTCGGCCGAAGCACATACCGCGAAGGCGCGGGTGCTCATGAACCTCAACAACTTCGAAGCGGCTGGCAGCCAGATCGAGAACGCCCTTCGCCTCGATCCCGAATCTTCGGAAGTCAATCAGTGGGCCGGTCTCATCCGCTTCGTGCAGGGACGGCCAGACGATGCCCTCGCGCATTGGATGAAAGCCGCCGCTCCTGCCGACGCCGGCGTCTGGACGTTGCGGATGTTGGCCTTCATACAGAGTTTCTATCCGGACAGGGAGGCCCTGCGGCACACATCGCAGCGCATGTTGACTGCGGCCCAAGACCTGCTCGCGGTCGAGCCGGAAAACGGGATGGCGATGGGCGCGATGGCGGAGGGGCTCGTCTCTCTCCGCGAAATTGAGCGCGCGCGAGAGACGGTTCGTTTCGGCATGCTGCTCGACCCGGACAACATCGTGATGACGTTTTCTTTTGCGCGCGCGATGGCGCGTGTGCCGGATTTCGACGCCGCGCTCGACATTCTCGAGCACGCGGTGAAAACGATCACGCGGCAGTATCTGTCGATGTTCATGCTGGATCCAAACATGGCGGCGTTCCGCGAGCAGCCGCGGTTCAAGGCGCTGATGGCCGTCGCCGAAGCGCGCTTTGCCGCGGAGCGTGTTGCAGCAAGAGAATCAGCGGCGCAGCACAGAGCCGATTTCCATTGAGAAACGATCTTGCGATGGGGACTATGTCCGCTTTGGGCCAGATTCGGGCCGTCGGCACGCGCTGGACCAACGGCTGGAAATCGAAAAGCGGTCATTGGCCATGTTTAGCGCGAAGCGGATCTACTGTGCTTTTGATGCACTGGTTGGCACTCGTGTTCCGGCGACCGTGGCCAATTCAAACTCAAATTGGTGTTCGACGGCAACCTTCGGCCGTTTCGCGCGTTTAGCTTGGTACTGGCCGTTCCGAATGGCGCGTGGCTAGCAGAGAGACATTGAGCTCCCGCCCGTTGCAGGAGCCCATGTGCCCCAATCCATACAAACGACGCCCAAAAACCACATTTGGACGCGGGTCCCGCGTGCGTTCCACTTGATCACCAGAAACCTCAGGCGCGGTGACACGGGTCCTGGTCGGAATCTGCACCGGACCGGTGCGTCGAGCGGTCTTACCGCCGTACAGCGATCAGCGAGACCGCATCGATCGCGCGGCCAACGCCGTTCCATCGGTGGCCATCAATGACGAACAAACTGAACGAAAGCAGCCCGACACTTTCAAAAGCCAAAACCGGTATTGAGGGGCTCGATCAAATAACGGGCGGTGGTCTACCGACCGGCCGGCCGACGCTCATATCCGGCAGCGCGGGATGTGGCAAGACAATGCTTGCCATGGAATTCCTCGTGCGCGGGGCGACACAGTTTGGCGAGCCGGGCGTGTTCATGATGTTCGAGGAAAATGCGGCCGAACTCACTGCCAACGTCCGCTCGATGGGCTTCGATTTGGATGCTCTGACGGCGCAGAAACTGATTGCGCTTGACCATGTCCATATCGAGCGGAGCGAGATCGAAGAGACCGGCGAATACGATCTCGAAGGGCTCTTCATTCGGCTGGGGCACGCCATTGATTCCATCGGCGCCAAACGCGTAGTCCTCGACACAGTCGAGGCGCTCTTCGCTGGCCTGCCCAATGAAGCCGTGCTCCGGTCGGAGTTGCGCCGTCTTTTCCGCTGGCTGAAGGATCGCGGCATGACCGCGATCATCACGGGCGAGAAAGGCGAAGGCAATGCGGTCACGCGCTACGGCCTTGAGGAGTACGTGGCCGATTGCGTGATCGTCCTCGACCAGCGCATCCAGGAGCAAATTTCCACGCGCCGCCTTCGCGTGCTTAAGTATCGCGGCACCGCTCACGGCATGAACGAGTACCCATTCCTAATCGGCGCGCACGGATTTTCCGTTCTGCCGATCACTTCGCTCCAGCTCGATCATGAGGTTTCCACGAAGCGCGTTCCCACGGGTATCGCGCGCTTGGACGAAATGCTGGGCGACCAAGGCTACTTTCAGGGCAGCAGCGTGCTCGTTTCGGGTTCGCCTGGCACCGGCAAGAGCAGCGTCGCAGCGAAGTTTGTCGAAACCGCCTGTCAACGCGGGGAGCGGGCGTTGTTCTTCGCCTTCGAGGAGTCGAACGCGCAAATCGTGCGGAACATGCGCTCCATCGGCATCGACCTTGAGCGCTGGATGAAGAAGGGGTTGCTCGAAATTCATTCCTCCCGCCCGACGCTGCAAGGTCCCGAGCAGCATCTGGTAACGATGCACGACGCGGTTCGCGCTTTCCGCCCGACAGTGGTTGCCATTGATCCGATCACCGATCTCTTCATGGCGCACCACGACGCGGAGGTGAAGCCGACACTCATGCGGCTCATCGACTTTTTGAAGAAAGAGCAGATCACGGCTCTCTTCACAATCTTGACGGCCGGTGGAGACGCAGCGCCTGAGGGTCCACAGAGCAGCGTGTCTTCACTCATGGATACGTGGATACTGCTTCGCAATATCGAGTTCAACGGTGAGCGCAACCGCACGGTCTTTGTGCGGAAATCGCGGGGCATGCCGCATTCGAATCAAGTGCGCGAGTTCATCCTGAGCGACAAGGGAATCGATCTGGTGGATGTCTACCTCGGCGGTGATCGCGTTCTAACCGGCAGCGCACGCGTCTCGCAGGAAGCGCAAGAGCTCGCCGCCTTCACGACGCGCGGGCAAGAGCACGAACGCAAACTGCGGCAGTTGGCTAGCAAAAGAAAAGCGATCGAAGCGCAGATCGCCGCACTGCAGGCCGAGGCGGAGGTAGAGACCGAGGAGGTGCAATTCGTGGTGTCGCAGGAGTCTTTGCAGGAAAGGGCCACACACCTAACCACCGATGCGATGGCCCAACAGCGTCGCGATTCGAACAGACCCAACGGCAACACGAGGGAAAAGCGATGAACGCGCACGCTTCACCGGCGTTCGATCAAGGATCGGCCGGCTCCCCAAGATTCCAGCTGCGCCTCTACGTTGCCGGCCAAACCGCGAAGTCGCTGACAGCCATCGCCAATCTGCAACGCATCTGCGAGACGCATCTCGCCGGTCAGTATTTCATCGAGGTCATCGACCTGACGCAGACCCCGCAGCTCGCCGCTGGTGACCAGATTCTGGCAGTGCCGACGCTCGTGCGCCGCCTGCCTGAGCCGATCAAGAAAATCATCGGCGACCTTTCTAACGAAAGCCGCGTGCTCGTCGGCCTCGACGTACAGCCGGTCCGGATCTGACACGCCATGAAAAAGAAAGCGCCCTTTTCAGCCGACACTGGCGGCAAGGCAGCCGGCGTGGCGGCGCACACGGACGCCGTCTACGTCTTCCGGCTCTATGTAACCGGCTCCTCACCGCGTTCCGTCCGCGCAATCTCGAACCTCCGCAAGATTTGCGAAGAGCACCTGAACGGACGCTACGATCTGGAAGTCGTGGACCTTTCCCAACATCCGATGCTGGCAAAAAGCGAGCAGATTCTCGCCGCACCGACCCTGATCCAGACGTTGCCGCTACCCGTTCGCCGGTTTGTCGGCGACATGTCGCAGTCCGAACGCTTCTTACTCGGGCTCGATCTTCGTGAGGTGACCGAGGCGTCGGTCGCAAGACCTGCTACGCCCCCATGCTAATGAAATCGCCCTCCAGGGCGGCCCTACTCGCAGAGAATGCCGATCTGCACAGACGATTGGGTGATTCGGAGGAGACACTTCGCGCGATTCGCAACGGTGAGGTCGATGCGCTCGTGATCGAGACCGTCGTCGGACCGCAGGTCTACACGCTCCAAGGTCAAGACGCCGAAGCGAACCGCATGCGGGGCGAAATGCTCGCTCAGGTCAGCGATGCGGTCATAGCGGTCGATGGCGAAATGCGGATCTCTTTTCTCAATGCCGCCGCCGAACGCCTATACGACTTCGCCGCCTCCCGCGGCCTCGGACAAGTATTGTCCGATGTCTATGAATCGCGCTGGCTGCAT
>JBKJZU010000032.1:0-5374 GCA_046715015.1 Micropepsaceae bacterium | reverse complement strand
TGCGTGACGCTTCCGTCGTACGCACGTTCGCCCTCACCGAGAGGTTCATACCGATGTATCCGGCGAGGCCGGAACAAACCGCACCGATAATGAAGCCGAGCGGCTGAACCCAGCTCTGGAACGCGGCCGCGACGATCAAAGCGACCACACCCGCGACGACGGCGATCGTCTTGTACTGCCGGTCCAAAAACGCCTTCGCGCCTTCTTGAATCGCTGCCGCGATTTCTTGCATCCGCGCGTTACCGGCGGGAGCCGCCAGCACAGATTGCCGTGCCCAAAAGCCGTAGCCGAGCGCTGCTGCAGCGCACGCTAGGACGATAGACAGTCCAGTCAACGTATCCATTGCCTCAAGACCTTATGAATTGGAGTTGGTTCCGGGGATGAGCGCCGCGCTCGAGCCGAACGACTCAAGCTTAGCTCCCGGCCAAAAAGAGGGCGGACCATGCCAAAGGCCCTAGGGCCATGCAATACAGCCAAAGCGCGGAAAAGCAGGAAATTCGCCGCAGGGGCGCAAGCGATGGTCCCCAGACTTCCGGGGACATGAGTGAAGCGGCGCAACCAGCGCGACTACTTCGCGGGTTCGCCTTCGGCTTTGTCGCCTTGCGGTGCGGGCGAACCCATCACCACAATCAGCAAGATCAGCGCAAGAATGAAACGCACGATCGGACACTCCCCAACAGACCGATCATGCGCCACGACGCTTTAACGCGCCGTGAAGCCTTAATTCATTAACAGGTCAGAAATGAGTGTAGCCCGCGCGCTCGAACCGGATGGGCTTTCCCGCCGCATCCAAGGCCGTGACGCCGCGCCCCTTCACGACCACACCAATCCGGCTCAGCCGCACCTTCGTTTCCGCCGTAAGCGCGAGCAGCTTCGCACGAGCCGCAGGCGGCACCGCGAACGCCAACTCATAGTCGTCGCCGCCGCTCAACAGATCGGCGACATCGCAGCCCTGACCAACCGCGGCCTTCGCCGCCGCAGATAGGGGAACGTCCCGCACCGCAATCTCCATGCCGACCTTCGACAGCTCGCAGATGTGGCCGAGGTCGGCGATCAGGCCATCCGACACGTCGATGCTCGCATGCGCGAACTCTGGCAACCGACGGCCGATCGCGATCCGCGGCTCGGGCACGCGATACCGCGCAACCAACGCACGCCTATGCGCCTCGCTAAGTTTCAACGCGTCGCCCTTCAACACGCGAAGCCCAAGTGCCGCGTCACCGATCGTGCCAGTGACCCACACGTCGTCGCCAACCTTCGCACCCCCGCGCGTCAGCATTCGGCCCTGCGCAACCTCGCCGAACGCCGTGATCCCGATCGTCAGCGGCCCCGGCGTCGCAGTCGTGTCGCCGCCAATGAGCGTCAAACCGAACCGCACCTGATCGCGCTTCAAACCGCTCGCGAACGCTTTGATCCACGCGTCTCCAATGTCGCTTGGCAGGACAAGTGTCAGCAAATAACCGCGCGGCGAAGCCCCTTTTGCAACAAGGTCGGAGACGTTCACGCGCAACGCCTTTTGCGCAACTGTGTCGGGCGGGTCCTCGGCCAGGAAGTGAACACCGGCAATCGTTGCATCCGCCGTCACGACCAAATCTTGGCCGCCGCGCGGCCGCACATACGCCGCATCGTCGGTCAGACCGAGCGCGCCCGGTTCACCCTTCGCAAGCGGCGCAAAATATTTCGCAATCAGTTCGAACTCGCCGCTACGTTTCGCTTTGCGGCTCATTGCTCGGCGGCGACGGGAGCGGCCGGGCGTTGATCGCGCGCAAGCCGGTTCAGCACGCCGGCTAAGAACGTGCTTTCCTCGCCTTCGTCGAAGAACGCGGTCGCGATGTGCATATACTCGTTCACGATGATGCGCGTCTGAACGTCAGGAAGCGACATCAACTCAAAAGCGGCCGCTCGCAGGATCGCGCGCATTGTGGGATCGATCCGGTCGAACGCCCATTCTTTCATCACCGAGCGCGCAATCGCGCGGTCGATGCTGTCTTGCTGCTCGACAACACCGCGCATGAGGTCCGCGAAGTACTTCTTGTCGGCTTCCATGTACTGGTCACCCTCGATCTCGCGGCCCAAGCGATGTTCGATGAACTCGTTCAGGGCGGCGTCGATCCCCTGCCCCGCCAATTCCATCTGATAGAGCGCTTGCACGGCAGCCAACCGCGAGGCGCCGCGGGACTTGTCCTCGGAGCGACGCTTAGGCCGATAGGGTTTCTTGACTTTCTTGCTCATCACTTCGACCCATACTTGGCGCGCAACGCCGCCATCGCAAGTGCGGCCTTGGCCGCATTCGCTCCCTTGTCCTCGACGCGGTTCACATCCGTGCGCGCCCACGCCTGATCTTCGTGCTCGACGGTCAAAATGCCGTTCCCAATCGCGAGCCTGTCGCGAACCGCAAGGTCCATCAGTCCGCGTGCCGACTCGTTCGAGACGATCTCGTAGTGGGTCGTCTCACCACGAATGACGCAACCAAGCGCCACATACGCGTCGTACCCGCGTGCCGACGCAATCGCGATCGCCGCCGGAATCTCGAGCGCACCCGGCACCGTCAACACTTCGACGTCGGCGCCCGCCGCTTTCAGCACAGCTGACGCGCTCTTGAGCAGCGCGTCCGAAATGTCGGCGTAGTATCGCGCCTCGACTATGAGAATTTTGGTCATCGCCTAACTCTTATATCGCGAGCCGACCATGCGCGTATCGACGACGCGCAAGCCGTAACCCTCAAGCCCCACGATCTTACGAGACGCCGAGTTTGTTAGCAGGATCATATCGCGCACACCGAGGTCGAGCAGAATCTGCGCACCGACGCCGTACTCCTTTAGCCTGCGCGGCGTGCTTTCCGGCTCCGGCTGCTTGCGCATCAGGAGGTCGGACACATAGGTTCCGCGGCTCTCGCGGATCAGTACGATCACGCCGCGCCCTTCTTCCCCGACGGCGTCCATCGACCGCGTCAGCACATCGTCCCGGCCGCCCCGCACGGAAAGCAGGTCATCGAACAGATTGACCGCGTGCATGCGCACCAGAACGGGTGCGCCCTTCGTGATGTCGCCCTTCACGAGCGCGATGTGCTCCGCATACTCCACGGTGTTCACGTAGAGCATCATCTTGAACTTGCCGCCGTGATGGCTGTCGAGTTCGGTCTCGACCGCCCGCGTGATGAAGTGATCGTTCCGCCGCCGATAGGCGATGAGGTCGGCGATAGTGCCGACCTTCATCCCGTGCAACTGCGCAAACTTCACAAGATCGGGCAGCCGCGCCATCGTCCCGTCGTCGTTCATCACCTCACAGATCACGCCCGACGGGATCAAACCGGCAAGCCGCGCGATATCGACCGCCGCTTCCGTGTGTCCCGCGCGCACAAGTACACCGCCGCGGCGCGCTACGAGCGGAAACACGTGGCCCGGCGTCACGATGTCGGATTGTCCCTTCGTCGGATCAATCGCGACCGAAATCGTGCGCGCCCGATCATGTGCCGAGATACCGGTGGTAACACCCTCTTTCGCCTCGATCGACACCGTAAACGCCGTCTGATGTTGCGTACCGTTGTCCCGCGACATCATCGGCAGCTTCAACGTCTCGGCGCGCTCCTGCGTCAGTGCCAAACAGACGAGGCCCCGCGCGTGCTTGGCCATGAAGTTGATGACATCCGGCGTCGCCATCTGCGCCGGAATGATGACGTCGCCCTCGTTCTCGCGATCCTCTGCATCGACCAGGATGAACATGCGCCCGTTGCGCGCATCCTCGATGATCTCTTCGGGCGAGGCGATGAAATCGTGGAATTCGCTCTTCGTCATGCGAACTCCTTCAGGCGCGCGAGATAGCGCGCCAGCATGTCGATTTCGATGTTGATCTTGTCGCCCGCTTTGATCCCGCCCCAAGTGGTCACCTTGGAGGTGTGCGGAATGATGTTGACGCCGAACGTATTGCCGTCGACCTCGTTGACCGTCAGCGATGTGCCGTCCAACGCGATCGACCCCTTCGCCGCGATAAACTTCGCAAGCTGTTTCGGTGCGCGAATTTTGTACCGCATCGAGTCGCCCTCGGGCGTCACCGAGACGACATCGCCGACGCCGTCCACATGGCCGCTCACAATATGTCCGCCGATCTCCTCGCCCACCTTAAGCGAGCGTTCGAGGTTCACACGCGACCCCACGGCCCATGTGCCGAGCGTCGTTTTCGACAACGTCTCCGCCGACGCCTCGACCGAGAACCAAGCGTCGCCTTGTTTGCCGCCCTTCGCGATCACGGTCAGGCAAGGGCCCGAGCACGCGATCGACGCGCCGATCGCGATCGCCGCAGGATCGTAGGTCGTGGCGATCTTGACCGTCGTGTCGCCGCGCTTCGCGATCAGCTGCACGGTGCCGACGTCGGTAATAATTCCGGTGAACATGGTCGGGAGTATTAGGTGGCTGGACGGTAAGTTTCCAGCATGTCCTCGCCGAGGCGTATTGTCCCCTCGCGCACGAACCGCGGTAAATCGTTAATCGCGCTTGTGGCCAGCGACGCCACGGCTGAAATCCCCTCACCCATCAGCGACGGCGCACGGTACCAAAGCAGCCGGTCCACCAGCCCCAATTTCAGCAGCGCTGAAGAAAGTGTCGCTCCGCCCTCGACAAGCACGCGCGTAAGCCCTTGCGCACCGAGCGCATTCATCGCGGCTGCAAGATCGACGCCATCAGTAGCCGCCGGCACCTGAATGACTTTCACGCCTGCGCGCTGAAGAGCATCGCCGCCCACCGCCGAAACGATCCAAACCGGGGTCGCCTTGGCCGTAGAGGCAAGCTTCGACGAAACGGGCAATCGAGCTTTGGAATCGACCACAATCCGAACCGGCGACGAGGAACGCATGCCCGCCACCCTGCAGGTCAATTCCGGATCGTCCGCCAGTGCCGTACCGATACCGACGAGCACGGCATCATGCCGCACCCGCTCGACATGCGTATGTGCCCGCGCCCGTTCGCCGGTGATCCATCGGCTTTCGCCGCTCGAAAGCGCAATCTTACCGTCAAGCGTCGTCGCAAGCTTGAGCGTCACAAACGGCCGCCCACGTGCGACACGCGAAAAGAACCCTTCGTTGAGGCGTTTCGCTTGGTCCGCAAACACACGCGTTCGCACCGTTACACCGGCTGCCGACAGCATCGCATGTCCCTTGCCTGCAACGCGCGGATCGGGATCTTCAACCGCGCTGACGAGGCGCGCGATGCCCGCATCGATCAACCCTTGCGCACACGGTCCGGTCTGTCCTTGGTGTGCGCAGGGCTCGAGCGAAACGTAGGCCGTCGCGCCTCGTGCGCGCGCGCCCGACCGCCGCAGCGCTTCCGTCTCGGCGTGCGGACGGCCACCGTCCTGCGTCCAGCCCCGACCGGCAACATGT
>JBKJZU010000031.1:0-3118 GCA_046715015.1 Micropepsaceae bacterium | reverse complement strand
TTCGCCGGCCTGGCTCGACGAGATCGCGAATGTCGGCGGCCGCGTGCGCGCCTGCGTGATGTAGCGGATCTTGATGCGCCGGCCCTTTGGCGCGGGCGGCGAATGCTGCTCGATCATCATCGCCAGCCAATCGTTCAGCTTGTTCGTGGCGATGCGTTTGTTCCAAATCTCGTGCTGCTTCAGGATCGCGGGCATCAACCGGTCGACGCCTTCGCCCGACAGCGCCGAAATCGCGACGATCGGCACGCCCCTCCACTGCGGCAAAAGTTCATCGACGCGCGAGCGCAGCGTTTTCAGGCGCTTCGCTTTGTCTTCGACCAAATCCCACTTGTTGACCGCAACGACCATCACGCGGCCCTCGCGCTCCACCAGGTCGGCGATCTGCAGGTCCTGCGTCTCGAACGGAATGTCGGCATCGATGACCAGGATGACGACCTCGGCCATCTTGATCTCTTCAAGCGCGTCAGCGACGGAGAGCTTTTCCAAATCCTCGGAAACCTTCGCCTTGCGCCGGAGCCCCGCGGTATCGACGAGTTTCACCCGCCGTCCTTCCCACGACCATTCCGCCTCGACCGCGTCGCGCGTGATCCCGGCCTCAGGCCCCGTGATCGACCGTTCCCGGCCGATCAGGCGGTTCAACAGCGTGGACTTGCCCGCGTTCGGCCGTCCGGTGATGGCGACGCTAAGCGGCCGCTCGGCGTCTTCGTCCTCTTCGATTTCGTCGCGCGCCTCGGGCGGCGCAATAGCAATCAGCGCCCGGTAGAGTTCGTCGAGACCGCGCCCGTGCGCGGCCGACAGCGCCAACGGCTCGCCGAAACCAAGCCGCTCGGCTTCCACCAACGTCGCCTCTGACGCGCGCGTGTCGGCTTTGTTGACGGCCAGAATGATCGGCTTGCCACCCCGGCGGAGCAGCTTGGCGACGTCCTTGTCTTGGCCCGTGATCCCTTCGCGCCCGTCGATCACAAAGATCAACGCATCCGCCTGCTCGATGGCCGCGCGCGTTTGCTTTTGAATGCGGGCGCCCAGATCGTCGCCCTTCGCGTCGTCCAGTCCCGCCGTATCGAGCAAGCGGAACGAAAGGTCGAGCAATTGCACCTCGCCGTCGCGCCAATCGCGCGTAACGCCGGGTGTGTCGTCGACGATGGCGGCGTGGCTACGCGTCAGCCGGTTGAACAGCGTCGACTTGCCCACATTGGGACGTCCGGCAATCGCGACGGTGAACGGCATTGGCTCAATCGGCGGCGGCGCTTAACGAAGCGCCGTCAGCCTCGCGTCATCTGTCAACACGTAGACCGTGTTGTTGGCGACGACCGGCGCGATGAACGCCTTGTCCGGTATGTCGATCTGGCCCAGCACCTCGCCGGTGTAGGGCGAGATCGAAACCGCATAGCCTTCCGACGACACCGCGACCAAACGGTCGGAGACGAGCACCGGTCCCGACCACGCGATCGCGCCGCGCCGGCCCTCCGGGTCGCGATAGGCGGCAAGCTGATGGATCCAGCGGACGCGCCCGTCTGTGCGACGCACGCACAGCACCTGCGCGTTGTCGGTGATGACATAGACGTAGTCGCCGACGACCCACGGCCGTTGCGTTCCGCCGACGTCGATCGTCCACGCGCGCTCGCCCGTGCGCATGTCGATCGCGACCAAGCGGCCCGCATGGCTGTTCGCGAAGACGAGGCCGCGGTCGATCACCGGACGGCCCGAAATATCGGCAAGCGAAGAGAGCGGCGTCAGCCCGCCCGAACGCGCAAGCGTATCGCTCCACACCGGCCGCCCGTTGCGGACGTTGAGTGCGAACAATTCGCCCGACGTGTAAGGCACCACGACCAGATCGCCCGAAACCGCAACGCTGTTCGAGCCCAAAATGCCGGCCGATTCCGCGATGCCGCGGTGATCCCAAAGCACGCGTCCGTCGTCTTCGGCAAGTGCCATCAATTGGTTTTCTTGCGTCGCGACGAACACGCGCCCGCCGTTCACCACCGGCGCCGCGCGAAACGGCACGGTCGCCGAACGGCGCCAAATCTCGCGTCCATTTTTCGCGTTCAGCGCGGCAACGAAGCCGAAGCCCGTCGACACGAATACCTTGTCGCCGTCGACCGCGACGCCGCCGCCGAAGCCCTCTTCCGCGTCCTCGTCTTCGGGCGTGAGATCGACTTGCCACAGGCGGTCGCCGCTCTTCGCATCGTAGGCTGAGACGTTGACCTGAGCGTCGAGCACATAAACCTTGCCGCCAGCAACGACGGGCGATGCCGTCAGCCGCGTGTCGGACGAAGAACCCGAGCCGATGCTCGAACTCCACTCGCGATTGAGCTTACCGACCGCCGACAAATGATGCATGACGTTGTCGGCATAGCCGCCGGGCTGCGGCCACTCCGCATTGACGACCGGCTTCGGCAGAACGACCGGTTCGTTCTTGAGCTTCGGATCGACTTCGACCGCCGACGCGCTCGGCAGCACGGCGACGCGCTCGCCTTTCACCTCGATCTTCACGCCGGGGGTGATGAATTGGTCCAGTGTCTCGCAAGCGCTAAGCGAAAACGCGAGCAGGCTGAGAGCCGCCACGGAACTGTAGGGAACGCGGAACGTCATGTCGGATCTCGTTTTCACTGGGGCGTTGGGGTGGGAGCAGCCGGCTCGGCCGGTGCTATCGGATCGGGGCCGAGCAGCGAATTCGGCTGCTCCGCCGGAGGCGTGAGGGGTGGCAACAGCATCGGCCCGGTTCCGGACGATGGCTGCAGCAGCAAGGGTTGTGTGGGCTTTACGTCGGCAAACTTCAATCCCGAACGGATCAACGCAAGCATCTCGGTCGAGCGCCGCTTCACGCCGGCCGGCGCGTTCTCTTTCTTTTCGATGTCTTCGTAGAGCGCCCTAGCTTCATCCGCTTTGCCGGCGCGCCACGCGGAATAAGCGAGCAGCTCCTTCGCCTGTATCGCCCATGGCCCGCTTCCGGTCGCGAGCGGCTGCAGCGTTTTCTTGACGTTGTCGTACGTCTCGCCCTCAACCAGAAACACGCCGGCCCGCACGATCGCGAAGTCTCGGAACAACGGCGAACTCTCACTGTTCGCGACCGCCTCGTAAAGTTTGACTGCGGTTTTGATGTCGCCCGACTGCGCAA
>JBKJZU010000030.1:0-18012 GCA_046715015.1 Micropepsaceae bacterium | reverse complement strand
ACGAGCTTCGCTATCCGGCGCCGTTGGCGCGCGAGGTTGCCGATCGTGCGGCGCAGCTGTTGAAGCCGGCGCAGGTTGCGATCGATCATGCGCGCGGACGCGATCATGGCGTTTGGACGCCGCTGATGCTGGCGTGGCCTGACGCGCATATTCCGGTGGTGCAGGTTTCGTTGGTCGGCGGGGCGGCGCCGCAGACCCACTATGACATCGGCCGCGCGCTTGCGCCGTTGCGCGACGAGGGTGTTTTGATCATCGGCTCGGGGAGCGCCACGCACAATTTGCGTGCGCGGCCCACACCTTCGCCCGCGGAATGGGCGACGCAGTTCATCGGCTGGCTCGATGCGACGCTCGCCTCCGGCGACGACGCGGCGCTGCTCGATTGGCAGCACGCGGCGCCGCATGCCGAGATCAATCACCCGACGCCCGAGCATTTCGATCCGATCTTTGTCGCGCGAGGTGCCGCGGCCGGCGAGGCGACGACGTTGTTGCACGCGTCCTACGAGTTCGGGTCGTTGTCGATGAACGCCTACGCGTTCGGTGCGCTACACTAGGAAATTGACTGCGCGCTTGGCGGGTGCAGGTTCAGCGGATGCGGTGAGCCACCGTTCGCACGAGGTGCGGCCTTCGCGGCTGAGCAGTTCGATCAGCCTTGCGTCGGGATGGTTTTGGCTGGCGCCGCCGACTTCGTTCATCAGTTCGTCTTCGCAGATCTCGTGCAGGCGCATGTCGGCAAGGCGACGGCCCATCGCGCTGCGCTGCATGCCGCTTTCGGCTGTGACGCGGCGCAAACGTTCGAGATCGTCGAGTTCGCGCTTCAACGGCGCGTCGAAGACGATACGGTTCAGGCGGGTTTGAATCTTCGGTGCCGTGACCGGCAAACCGCGGTCGCTCACCGGGTTTAAGCGGACAAGGACGACGTCGCGCGCGCTTGTTCGTTCGATGAGCGGGAGCAGCGGCGGGTTGGACGAGAAGCCGCCGTCCCAATAGTACCCATCGTCGAGCTTCACGGCCTGGCTGACCTGCGGCAGGCAGGCTGAGGCGAGCAACACGTCGATCGTCAGCTCCTCGTTCGCGAACAAGCGTGGAGCGCCGGTTTCCGCATTCGTCGCAGCAATCAATAGGCGGATCGCGTGCGGCGTGCGCAAAGCTTCGATGTCGACAAACTCGCCCAGGATTTGGCGCAGCGGGTTCACGTCGAGCGGGTTGAATTGATAGGGCGAGACAACGCGCGAAAGCATATCGCGCCAGATCGCCGAGGCTGCGAGTTCCAGATCGCGGCCGAATGCCAACACCTCGAGCATCGAGGGTCTGAGCGGGCTCATCCGCGCGACCTGCGCCAGGGAATGCCAAAACGCAGCGAGGCGCGTTCGCGCGTAGGGCGCACCACCTTGCGCATGAGCGGACGCCAGGACTGCGGCATTGATCGCGCCGGCACTGGCGCCGCTGATCGCCTCTATGTCGAGGCCTTCTTCCAGAGCGCGATCGAGAACGCCCCACGTGAACGCGCCGTGTGCGCCGCCGCCTTGCAGCGCGAATGCGACTGTGCGCTTCGCGCGTTTGCGGGTGAACGGAATGAGCTGCGCCGCGCCTCGTTCGGCAAGCGGCGCCGCGTCCTTGCGCCCCAAGAGGGCACGCAACTTTTCGAAGATCGCGATGTTTTGCATCGCGCCAGACTCGCGCGCTCGCGCTCATCGCGCAAGGGCGTGGCGTGCACGATCACCATCTAGTCCTTGAACAAATTTTCATCATCGGATTGCGGTGCGTGCCGTCACGTGACGCATCGCCGCGCACAGTTCGCGCAGTAAACGCTGGACGCCGCTCTTTGCGCGTTACTCGACGGTGCTGGGACGCATCGGTGCTTCGCCCGAACCGACGGCGCTACGAACGCGATTCGCGCGGGCGAGATCGCGCCGGATCTGTTCGTTCGTCGGATCCAACTTTGCGGCCCGCGCCAGGTTCGTCGTTGCCGGGCCGAAAGCACCACGGCCCATTTGGTCGAGCGCGGTCGCGTGCAGCGCCTTTGCCTCTGCACGGCGCTCCGGCGTGACGGTCAGCGCGGGTTTGGTGACCTGCGGTCGCACGGCGGGCTTTGGCGCAGGCTCGGACGAATTGAACATCGTGTCGATGTGCGAACAGCCTGAGGTCATGGCCGCTGCGACGGCGACTACAGAAATCGCAAGCGCGCGAAAGTACGGCTTGCGCCGCTGCTTCCACCCATAATTTTGTCCGTCACCGCGCACCAATGCACCTTTGTCTCAATTCGTATGAGATTATTTGGTGACGCGCTTAGGCTTAGTTACGGAGCAGTATTAGTTTCGAGTAAATTGCGAGAGGACGGGCTGAATTTCTGGCATAAGGTCGCCTCGCAAATAGGGAGATCCGTCATGAACTTGGTCTTGCGTCTGGGGTTGATGGTCGCCGCGCTTGGCTTGGCGGCATGCGAAGGCGGCGCCGTGAAAACGGCGGCGGTGACGAAGGTTTCGTCAACCACGTCGTTTGGCATGTGCGCCGGGTATTGCAAGACGACGCTTGAGATTTCCGAGAAGGAAGCCGTACTGACGCGCGAACCGTGGGGGCGCGGCGCTGGTAGCGGTTTGCCGCCGCAGCGCCTCACATCCCCTCTCTCGGCGCAGGAATGGCAAGACATCGCGTCGGCCGCCGAAGCGGCGAAGATCGACGGGCTGCCCGAAACGATCGGTTGTCCCGACTGCGCGGACGGTGGAGCCGAGTCGCTGACGATCGTCGGGGCGAAGGGCACGAAGACGATCACGTTCGATCATGGTGCCGCGATCGCCGAGGCGCAGCCGCTGCTCGATCGCGTGCGTGCGCTCCGTACACGGATGATGCCGAAAGAGCCGTGAGGACGGATTGACGCGGTCATCATGTCCGCGCGTGGACCGTCGATCTTCGCGCGCGCTCGTACTATATTCGTTGCTTCCCTCGCGGCTCACGCGGCGAGCGGCTGCGACTTGAAAATTGAAACGGAAGCTTTTCGTGCTTGGCGGACCAAGATCGCCGCCTCGCGCATCGGCGCGGTCCGTGCGCCCCTGCCATAGGCCCCAAACTTCAAAACACGTTCGCCCAGCGGTTGCGCCCTCAAGTTGATCGAAATGGCAAGAATGAGCCGTTTCGTTTTTGCGACGCATACGGATACCTAACGGATTCCATACGGATTCCTAACGGATGAAATGGCTGAAATCAGCCTTGCAAACGCATCTAACGGATTCGATTTCGCATTTTTTGCTGCAACCAGAAAGTGCGGTCCGGAAAGTCGCCGAAGAGGGCTACTTCTTCTTGCTCAGAACCTCGTCCACGACGGCGCAGATTCCGGCGATCGTGAACGGCTTGGAGATGACGCGATAGACCAGGTCAGAAAGGCCATGGGCGCGCTCGATCTGATGTTCGTGGCCCGACATGATGATGATCTTCGTCTTCGGGTACTCGCGGCCGACCGTCATGGCGAGCACGATGCCGTCCATGATCGGCATGTCGATGTCGGTGAGGAGGAGATCGAACTTGTGCTTCTTCAGCGCCTCGACCGCCTCAGACCCGTCTTGGGCGGTCGTGACTTTGTGGCCGCGCTGCTGCAAACCCCGGGCGATGAATTCCCTGAGCGCCAGTTCGTTCTCAGCGATCAGCAGCTTCGCCATACGTATCCGGTCCACGTCACGGTTGGCTTAGAACAGCTATAAAAGGCAGTCCACGGAATTTATGGGCGTGGTCCATGCCGTAGCCCACGACAAACGCCGGCGGGCAGGGAAAACCCACGAAATCCGCGTGTTCCGTGCCGCTCGTGCGGCCTGACGTTTTGTCGAGGAGAACGCAAACTTTCACCGCTTTCGCGCCGCGCTCCAACATGTGGCGGCGAGCGTACGCGACCGTACGGCCGGAATCCAAGATGTCGTCGATCAGCAAAACTTCGCGGCCGGCGACGGGGATTTCGACATCGCGCAGCAGCTTCACTTGGCCGGAGGAAACGGTGCCGGTGCCGTAGCTCGCCAAGGTCATGAAATCGACCTCGGGGTTCACGTCGTGGGCGATGAGGCTGCGGATCAGATCGGCGGCGAAGACGAAGCTGCCCTTCAGGATCGCCACGGCCGCGAAATCCTTGGGCATGGCGGCGGCAATATCACCCGCCAGCGTTTCAAGACGTTCGGCGATGGCGTTCGAGGTGAAAAGCGGCTGAAAGTCAGCCACGCTATTCGTCCACCTTGGCGAAGCGGACTTCGAGGTCCGCGGCGTCGGCGGGCGGGCTTTCCAGGCGGGCCTTGAACGTGCCTTTTTCGCGGGGCCCGAGGCGCGACTGATCGGCCAGCACGGTCCAGTGGTAGATTTCTTTGCCGCCCTGATCGCGCACGGCCAGGCGCACCTTCGGCACGTCGAGTTCGCGGTCGGTTTCGTTGATGATCTGACCGTTGATCACGATGACGGGGACCGAGTTGTTCAGTTCCTGGCTGTGGCTTGCGATGATTTTGAAGCCGGAGATGTTCACTTCGATGCCGAGGGCGCTGTAGACGCTGGCGGAGGCGGGCCAGAGGCGCGCGATCTCGCTGGGCAGCGAGAAGAACAGCAGCAACGCGCCCACGAACGTCACGCCGCCCACCATCATCATCATCATCGAGCGCGAGCGGGCGCGCTGGCGATTTGAGGAGGCCACCGCGCCGGGCGGGGGCATCGTCGACATGGGCTGCGGGTGCGGGATCTCGAACCGGGGCGGCGGTTGCAGCGCGGAAGGCGCTGGCAGCATGCGGCTGCGGTCCGTTACCGGGCCTATGGGACCCATCGGGTCCTCCACAGGTATCGGAATTGGGATCGGTGCGGGCTGTGGCGGAAGTTCAGGCGCGGCGTCCTGGAACCAGCCATGTTGGCAGCGCGCGCAACGAACCTGCCGGCCAGGCGGTCGGACGACGCCTGCTTCCAATAGATAGCGAGTTGCGCAGCGGGGGCAGGTAATTATCATTCCAGGCTTGAGCCCGTGTCGATTCTCCAACACTTTGCACAACCTCTTCGCACCTGCAAGCAAGCGACACTCACAGGGTTTCCGCCTAAGCCATTAACCCAGAAGGAATAATCGGTGGTCCGCTTCGAGAATGTCGGGATGCGGTACGGGCTGGGGCCGGAAATCCTCCGTGACATATCGTTCACGCTCGATCACGGGTCGTTCCACCTGCTCACGGGGCCGTCCGGGGCGGGCAAGACGTCGCTCTTGAAGCTGATCTACCTCGCCGAGCGGCCGTGCCGGGGGGCGATCTCGATGTTCGGGCGGGACATCGCAACGACGCCCCGGGATGAGCTGCCGGCGCTCCGGCGGCGGATCGGGGTCGTGTTCCAGGAGTTCCGGCTGCTCGATCATTTGACGGTGTTCGAGAACGTATCGCTGCCGCGCCGCGTGATGGGCGAATCCGAGGGACACTATCGCGCGGAGGTGGAAGAGCTGCTGTCTTGGGTCGGTCTCGGCAACCGCTTGAACGCCAAACCGGCGACGCTGTCGGGCGGCGAGAAGCAGCGGGTGGCGATCGCGCGCGCCGTTGTGGCCAAGCCGGAGCTTTTGCTCGCGGACGAACCGACGGGCAACGTCGACCCCGAGATCGGCGGGCGGATCATGCGGCTCTTCATCGAGCTCAATAAGCTCGGCACGTGCGTGATGATCGCAACCCACGATACGCGCATCATGGAGCGCGTTCCGGCGTCGCGCATCTACCGGCTCGCTGAAGGCCGGCTCTCGGTCGCGAAGCCGCACGAGTTCATGGCAGAGGCGAAGCGCGCGTGACCCCGGGTCGATCATCGGGCTTGATGCCTGCCGAAAGCGCATCGGGCGCGACGCTGCATACGATCGTCGCGGTGATGAGCTTTCTCGCGTGTTTGGCGCTAGGGTTCGTGCTGACCTTGGGGCGGCTTGCGTCGGAGTGGACGGAAGGGCTTTCCGGTTCCGTCACCGTGCAGCTGTTGCCGTCGGCGCAGATCTCGCAGGACGATCAGGTGAAAGAAGCGCTTCGGTTGGTCAAGAATTGGCCCGGCGTGTTCGCGGCGCGTGCGCTCAGCCGCGCGGACTCCGAGAAGATGCTCGAGCCGTGGCTCGGCGAGGGCAACGTGCTGCAGGATTTGCCGGTGCCGCAGCTGATCGAGGTGACGTTGAGGCCGGGGCCGGTGGAGTTGGAGGGCTTGGGCCGCGCGCTGGCCGAGGGTGTGCCGGGCGCGCATCTCGACGATCACCAGCGATGGAACGAGGAGTTGGCCGCGTTCGCGACCTCGTCGGAGGCGGTCGGGTGGTCGGTCTTGCTGCTCATCACGGCGGCGACGCTTGCGATCGTGATCTTTGCCACGCAAGCGGGGTTGCAAGCGCATCGCGAGATTGTCGAAGTGGTGCATATGATCGGTGCGCGCGACGTCTTCATCGCGAACGAGTTTCAGCGGCACTTTTTGTGGCTGGGCGTGCGCGGCGGGATCATCGGGTTGATCCTTGCCGCCGTGACGCTTGTCGGCAGCAGCTTCCTGATGGACAGCCGCGAGGCGCCGGTCGGCGCGCAGTATCTGCCGCAGTTCGTGAGTTCGCCGCTGCACTACACGTGGCTGCTCTTCGTGCCGGTGGTGATGGGACTGATCGCGATGTGGACCGCGCGGTTCACGGTGTTGCGCGTGCTCGGCCGGATGCCATGAAGCTTGTGATGCTGGACCGCGACGGCGTGCTCACCGAAGAGCGCGACGGCTTCGTCAAGCATCCGGGCGAACTTCAGCTGATCGACGGCGCCGCATCGGCGGTCGCGCAACTCAACGCGGCCGGCCTCAAGACCGCGCTGGTCAGCAACCAATCGGTCGTGGGGCGCGGGATCATCTCGGCCGACATGTTGGAGCGCATTCACGCGAAGCTCAGATCGGAGCTGGCGGCAGCGGCAGGGGCGCGGTTGGATCTGCTTCTCACGTGTACGGATGCGCCGAATTCGCCTAGCGAGCGACGCAAGCCCGCGCCCGGGATGTTGCGCGAGGCGCTGGCGCATTTTCGGGTTGCGCCACACGAAGCCGTGATGATCGGCGATCAGGTCACGGATTTGCGGGCGGCGGCGGCGGCCGGCGTGGAACCCGTGCTGGTCAGGACCGGAAAAGGCGCGGAACTCCTTGCAAAAGGCTTGCCGCAGGACATTTTAACAGTCCGGGTTTATGCTTCCCTAACTTCGGCGGTCGAGGCTCTGCTCTCGGGCCGCTGACGGTGTCCCTGGAGCGAGTACCTTGCGCAGCGTGAGGGTCAAGGAGAACGGGCAATGATCGGCTTCGCGTTTCGCGTCGCCGCGCTCGTCTTCGTGCTCGCGGCGTTAGGGTTTCCGATCTTCGTATGGTCGCTGGCGCGGACGTCGGCCGACCCCGGAACCGCGGAAGGCATCGTGGCGCTGACCGGCGGCGAGGGGCGGCTGCAGGCCGGGCTCGCGCTGCTTGCGCAGGCGAAGGGCGAGCGTCTTCTGATTTCGGGCGTGCACAGCGAAACGACACGCGAGGAACTGTTCGCGGCCGTCGGCGGCGAGGTGCCGTCGCGCGCGGCGTGCTGCGTCGATCTTGGCCGCAGCGCCGAAGACACGATCGGCAACGCGGGCGAGACGGCTGCTTGGGTCGCGCAGCGCAACTACAACTCCATCATCGTGGTCACCGCGAGCTATCACATGCCGCGCAGCTTGATGGAGCTGCAGGCGGTTTCGCCGCACACGACGTTCGTGCCCTACCCCGTGTTCCCGGACCGCGTGCGGCTTGAGGATTGGTGGCGCGATCCGGAAACGACGGGCGTGCTTGCGTACGAATACGTCAAGTTCTTGGGTTCGGCCGTCAGGGTCGCGGTCGCCACGCGGTTCTGGAGCCAGCCCGCACCCCAGTCCGGCCCCGCCACGATCGAGCGGGCGCCCGGCGATAATGCGCAGCTTGTGGGGACGCCGACCTGAGCGCCCTTGCGTAAGACGCTTGGGATCGCGCACAACTTCCGCCTATTCGAAACCGCCCGTCGAGACGCACGTTGCTCGCCCTCCGCTCGTTTCTATTTCAAGCGTTTTTCTGGACGTGGTCGACGCTGATCAATCTTGCCTACATCCCGGCCTTGTTGATGGACCGCAAGGTCGTGTTGGATGGTCAGGAGCTTTGGGCGCGGGTGAGCCTGTGGGGTCTGAAATGGATCGCGGGGCTCGACTACGAGGTTCGGGGCCGCGAGAACATTCCGGCCGGACCCGTGCTGATCTCAAGCAAGCACCTTTCGATGTGGGAGACGATGGCCACGCACGTGCTGGTTCGTCATCCGGCGACGGTTATGAAGCGCCAGCTGCTCATGGTTCCGGGCTACGGCTGGTACGCACGCAAGGCGAAGATGATCGTGATCGACCGCGACGCGGGGCCGAGCGCGATCCGCTCCATGATCGCCGACGCGAAAGCGCGGCTCAGCGAAGGGCGGCCGATCGTGATCTTTCCCGAGGGCACGCGGCGCGAAATCGGCGCGCCGACCGACTTCAAGCCCGGGGTCGCCGCGCTCTATTCGATGCTCGACATTCCCTGCGTGCCGATGGCGCACAATTCGAGCCTGTTCTGGCCGCGCCGGGGCTTCTTACGCAAACCCGGCAAGATTGTCGTCGAGTTCCTGCCCGCGATCATGCCGGGCCTGAAGCGCGCCGCGTTCATGGCCGAGCTTGAGAAGCGCACGGAGGATGCGGTGATGCGGTTGCTCGCCGAGGGCGGTTACTCTACGCCGCGCGGCGCGGCAGCCGTTTGATTTCGTTGCCGCTGGCTCGTTTGGCCAGGCGCAGTTCGAACGACTCTTGCAGCGACTGGTCACTTGCGGCTGCAAAAACGTTGTCATGTGAGCCGGCAGGGTCTGACGCGCGCCAACCAGAATCGAGCGTTAACAAGGGTCCGGACATCTTGAAAACGCGACGCGTCCTCGCCATAATTTCGCACCGTCTTCACACGTTCAAACGGAGACGATCATGCGAAAAGTTCAGACTTTCTTGATGGCAGGCGCGGCTGCGCTTGCCCTTGCAACCCTGTCGGCCGTTGCCGGTGAAAATCCGAAAATGAAAGAGATGACAGTACGGCTGCCCGGTGGCGGCGTAGCCCATATCGAATACACGGGCGAGACCCCGCCGAAGGTCGTGATCGGGCAAGGCGATCCAATCTTCGATGGGTTTTGGGGCGTGGGCCCGCTCGTGCGTTTCAATCCGTCCCTCGACCCGGCGTTTGCAGATATCGACCGCTTGCAGCGAGCACTCGAACGCCGTTTCGAGACGATTCTGCGGGAAGCTCAGGCGCTGCACACAGATCCGGAGGCGATGATTAAAGTGGGGGATGGTAGCGCGCCTGGGTCATTCAGCTATTCCTTTGTCTCAAGATCATCGGGCGGCAAGACCTGCTCCCATTCTGCGCGGATAACGACGCCAGCAAACGGTGGGAAGCCCAAGGTCGTCGAACAAACGTCTGGCGACTGCGACGACCTCGACGTGAAACCGAAGTCCAATAGCGGGGCGGAAACGCTCTAAGCCCTGCGAAGGGCTAAAACGCGTCCCGTGGTTTGCGGGACGCGTTTTTTTGCGCTTGCGAAACGACAATGAATGGGCCGCATTTTTTTCATCTCGCCCCTCTTGAACGGCAAAAAGCCTCCCCCCAAATCGGACGGTTGCCGGAGGACGCATCATGTCCCCGGTTGCGGGGCCCGCTCCGGTGGCGGGCCGCCATTCGGTTGCACATCGCTTGTGGTTTAAGGGTGTGTGAAGCGGTTTGGTTCCGGCAGAGCCTTCCCTAGGCTCGCGACCACCTGGCACGTACACGTGCCGCTTGCACCTGGCACATGCGAGCTGCCGCTGGCGGCGCGCCCTCGAGCGGGCTCCCTGAGCAAACCCGTTGGAGGCGTTGATCCGATGCTGGCACTGGCAGATGCACCCGTATTTGCGCCGCCGCTCCCGTGTTTTAGGGCGCGTGCCGGCACGCCTTTGGCCCCCAGACTAACCTTCTACCGCATTCACGCAATGACTCAGGAAGAGGCACTCATGACGATTCGCAATCTCTTGAAGAGCAAGGGCTCTTACGTTCCGTCGATCGGCTCCGACGCAACAGTGCGTCACGTGCTTGAACAGCTTGACCTTGATGATGCTGGCGCACTCGTCGTCACCGACGACGAAGAGAAGATTCTGGGCATCATCTCGGAGCGAGACATCGTGCGCGCTCTCAAGACGCAAGGTCTTGGCGCATTCGATCAGCCTGCACGCACCCTAATGTCCAACGTCGTGCACACGTGCGACATCGACGAGCCGCTCAGTCGTGTGCTTGAGCTGATGGACGAGCACCAGTTTCGACACGTGCCCATCACGAGCAACAGCCGCCTTTGCGGCATCATTCACATGCTGGACGTCGTAAAACACCGCCTTGTCGAGATCAAGGCGGAGGCTGACGCGCTCAAAACTTACGTCGCTGCGGCAGGTTGAGGAGTGGGCGATGTACACTCGCGCAAACGAGCTTGGCCTCATTGAGGTTGGGATGACGGCGGCGGCATTTGCGATGTGCGCTTTGGTGACGGCAGGTCCCGTGGTCGGCATCGTTACGGCGGCTCTAGTGCTTGTCGCGATAAGCTTGCAGGCGAGACGAAGCATCGTGCGGCGTCGCACCCCTGTGCTCAACCGCGACGTGACTGTTCGAAATGTCGCGTTCACGGCCCCGAGCGCGAGCAACGGCGATCGTGTCGAGCAATGGCCCGCGGCGTAAACCACTAGAACCATCGGCACCGCACCAAGCAGGAGAACATGAACATGGCTATCAGAGATTTGATTCCGTGGAACCGGGGTCGCGACATGTCCGTTCGTCGCGATGACGATTCCCATCCGTTTGTAGCGCTGCATCGCGAGATGAACAGACTGTTCGACGAAGCATTCCGCGGTTTTGGTATGCAGTCGTTCGGGCCAAGACAATTCTTCGACAGTAGCCGACTCTGGCCACGGATCGAAATCGACGAAAATGATCGCGAAGCGAGGATCATAGCCGAGCTGCCGGGCCTTGAGGAGAAAGACATCGAGGTAGAGTTCGCCAATGGTGTCCTGCGCATCACGGGTGAGCAGAAAACGGAGACGGATGATCGCGACCGATGGTTCAGCGAGCGCTACTACGGACGTTTCGAACGTCGCATTCCGGTCGATGACGTCGAAGAGGACCGGGTCAGCGCCTCGTTCAAGAACGGTTTGCTCACGGTGACGATGCCTAAATCCGCGCGCTCTCGGGAGCGAGTGAAGCGGATACAAGTCAACGGCAAGAACTAGGTACTCAGACTGAGAGTCATGGCGGTCGGCGGCGCATGCGATCTGACGGTTGATCGTCTGGCCGCTGTTTCTCTTCGGCTTCGGAAATCTCGGCGAGGTAGCAATGATATCGCCTCTTGAACCGGTGAGATTCTGTTCCCAAATTCCCGGCGTCGGGCGCATGAGGTGTCGCCCGGTCGTTAGGGTTCACTGTTGCTCGGATAGAGGACGTGGCAATGAGCGAGACTTCGGTTTATCACCTGGCGGCTGTGGTCCTGCAAACGTCTCTCCCTGGACCTTGCCCACCGTCTCTCACTTTGCGCGAGGGTAAGCCGCAAGGGCCGCCCCCACCTCAGCAATCCGACTCGGTTGCCCTTGAGCCGGCGCACGCGTGCGAGGCGCCGGCGCGCTGGCCACGCGTCTTCCCTGGCCTTTAGGAAGACTGGGCCGGCGTTCACTCGCAAATCTTGTCGAAAGGAGGTTACGAAACCATGGCTTTGTATTATTCCAACCCGTTCGACGCGATGCTGGAGTTCCAGCGCGCGCTCGAACAATTGCGCGACAGTTCGTGGCTTGAGTTTTCGACCTCGGGCCGCGGGGCGTTCCCACCGCTGAACGTTTTCAGCAAGGGCGACGATATCGTCGTCGTGGCCGAGGTGCCGGGCGTGCGGAAAGCCGACCTAAAGGTCGAAGCCAAGAACAACACAGTTCGTATTGCAGGGACAAAGAGTGTTGCCTACAGCGAGCGCGCCAGCCTGCACCGACGCGAGCGTGGAGACGGCCGCTTCGACCGGACGGTGCAGCTACCGGTCGAGGTCGACGCGGATCGCATCAAGGCGGAATGCCGGGACGGCATCTTGGCGCTGTATCTGCCGCGAGCGGAAAGCGCAAAGCCCAGGACGATTAACATCAACTGAGGAAAGCACATGAGCAATTCAACGCAAGCGCTCTCCGTGCAGGAGAAGAAGGAAGTCGCGACGAAGTCCGAAAAGACATTGCCTGCGCGCTTCTACACGCCCGTGACTGACATTTACGAAACCGATGAAGCGTTGACGGTCGTGATGGAAATGCCGGGCGTTGAGAAGAAGAGCCTGGATGTCCACGTCGAGAACGACGTCCTGCGCGTCGAGGGACGGATCGACACCTCGAAGTATGAGGGGCTGACGCCGCTCTATAGCGAATACAATGTCGGCCACTTCGCGCGGTCGTTCACGTTGTCGAGCAAGATCGATGCGAACCGCATCAACGCGGCGGTCGAAGATGGCGTCCTGACTCTGAAAGTGCCCAAGGTCGAAGAAGCACGACCGAGGCGGATTCCGATCGGCTGAATGCGCCGGGCAGCGGCTTGCGCAAGCGAGCCGCCGCCCCCTGCGGTTCCAGTAGCGAGCGGGACATGCCGGTATTCATTCTTGCGACGACGAAATCTTCAGCCCACAAGCTTCAAACCGTGGCGCCAGCTCATCTGGGTTACGGAAGATCGCCAGAGGGAACGCCACTTGCGACCGGTCTTTGATTTCCGCCGCTGCCCCGCGGGCTTCCGATTTCGACCAGACTTGGGCCCGCCTCGTGCTCGTTCCAAACGCAGCCCCCCATTGGTTCGCAGAGTTGGCGCGCTTTCATTGCAATCCCTACCGCCCCCTCCGAGGGGCGGTCGAACGTTCGAGCACCGTAGGGCGAGAAGGTTCGGGTGGGGGCACCGAGTTGCGCGTCCCCCCACCCGAAATTTCTTCGCTTCGCTTGAAAGTTCGACCGCCCATCGGCGGGGGCGGTAGAGATATTCATTTCGGGCGACGTTTTTGATGAATAACACCACCGTTAGGTCCATTGAACATAACAAGAACAAATTGTTGCCGAAGGCCCTGGATTGCGCTATATTTTCGGGTCCCCGACTTCCCAGGAGCGTGCCGGCGCGATGGCTGAGCTTGCCGAGATTTCCGAGCAGATTTGGCAGCTGAAGTACCGGCTTCAGGGGCCGGGTGTCGTGCATGCGGATGCCTCGATCGAGGAGACCTGGGCGCGGGTCGCGGGCGCGGTGGCTCTGGCCGAGCGGCCGGAGAACCGGGCGTTCTGGACGGTCGAGTTTCAGAAGGCGCTCAACGACTTCCGGTTCTTGCCGGCCGGACGCGTGATAGCTGGGGCGGGGTCCGGGCGGACGGTTACGCTCTTCAACTGTTTCGTCATGGGCGCGATCGGCGACGACATGACGGGCATCTTCGACAATCTGAAAGAAGCCGCGCTGACCATGCTGCAAGGCGGCGGCATCGGGCACGACTTTTCGACGATCCGGCCTTCGGGTGCGGCGGTGAAGGGCGTCGGCGCGGACGCGTCGGGGCCGGTGTCGTTCATGGACGTGTGGGACGCGATGTGCCGCACGATCATGTCGGCCGGTTCGCGTCGCGGGGCGATGATGGCGACGTTGCGCTGCGATCATCCGGACATCGAGGCGTTCATCGAGGCCAAGCGCGACAAAGAGCGGCTGCGCAACTTCAATCTCTCCGTGCTGGTCACGGACGCATTCATGACGGCAGTCGAAAAAGATCAGCCGTGGGATTTGGTGTTCGAGGGCAAGGTCTATCGCACCGTGTCGGCGCGCGGGCTTTGGGACCGCATCATGGCGTCGACCTATGCCTATGCGGAACCCGGCGTCGTGTTCATCGACCGCATCAATCAGCGGAACAATCTTTGGTACGCCGAGACGATTTCGGCGACGAACCCGTGCGGGGAGCAACCGCTGCCGCCTTACGGCGCGTGCCTGTTGGGTTCGATCAATCTGACGAAGCTGATCAAATCGCCGTTCACGGCGGAAGCGAAGCTTGACGAGGTGGAACTCGACCGGCTGACGCGGGTCGCTGTGCGGTTTCTCGACAATGTGATCGACGTGTCGAACTATCCGCTGCCGAGCCAAGAGCGCGAGGCGAAGGCGAAGCGGCGGATCGGTCTTGGCGTCACGGGATTGGCCGATGCGCTGATCATGTGCCGCGTGCGCTACGGCAGTGCGGAGTCCGTCGCGCTGATCGAACGCTGGTTCAAGGCGCTTCGGCGGGCGGCCTATTCGGCGTCGTGCGAATTGGCGTCGGAGAAGGGGTCGTTTCCGCTGTTCGACCGGACGAAGTATTTGCAGGGCGAAACGGTTGCTGGTCTCGATGCGGAACTGCGCGCGCTGATCAACACGCACGGCATTCGCAATGCGCTGCTGACCTCGATTGCGCCAACGGGCACGATTTCACTTCTGGCCGAGAACGTGTCGAGCGGGATCGAGCCGGTGTTCGCCTATACCTACAAACGCAAGATCACGCGGGCGGACGGGACGCGCACCGACGAGGCGGTCGAGGACTATGCGCACCGGCTGTTCCGCCAACTGCGAGGCAACGAGGCTTTGCCCGATTATTTCGTCAACGCGCAGGAGCTGTCGCCGGATTCGCATATCGCGGTGCAGGCCGCCGCGCAGAAATACGTCGACAGTTCGATCTCGAAGACGGTGAACTGCCCGGCCGATATTTCGTTCGAGGCGTTCAAGGACGTCTATCTGAACGCGTATGAGAGCGGTTGCAAAGGCTGCACGACCTGGCGGCCGAATGACATTACCGGTTCGGTGCTGAGCGCCGATGAGCCGGCGAAGGCGCGCGTTGCGCCGAAGCTTGAGGCCGTGCCGACGCCGGCTGCGGAGGTGTTTGCGCCCGCGGCGAAGACCAAGGACGGCGGCGTTGTATATATCTCGCGCCCGCTCGACCGGCCCGAGGCATTGCCCGGCACGACGTACAAGGTGCGCTGGCCGGAGTCCGATCACGCGATCTACATCACGATCAACGACACCGTCGAAGGCGGACGCCGGCGCCCGTTCGAGATTTTCATCAACTCGAAGAACATGGAGCACTACGCCTGGACCGTCGCGTTGACGCGGATGATCTCGGCCGTGTTCCGGCGCGGCGGCGACGTCTCGTTCGTGGTCGAGGAGTTGAAAGCCGTGTTCGACCCGCGCGGTGGGCAATGGTTGAACCGGCAATATGTTCCCTCGCTCCTGGCGGCGATCGGCGGCGTGATCGAAGAGCACATGATCGCGATCGGGTTCATCGGGCGGCCTGCCCCTGCGCCCTACCCCTCGCAGCCCAAGGTCGCCAGCATCGGCGAGCGTGTGTCGGGCGAGGTCGAGACGTCTAGCGATAGTGTCCCCGGCGGCGGCGGGCCCGCGGTCACCGGCAGCGGGCGGTCGTTCAAGTTCTGCCCGCGCTGTTCCAGCCCCAGCCTGACCCGGATCGAGGGCTGCGACACGTGCATGAATTGTGGTTACTCGCGCTGTAGCTGAGATGACGGCCGCCCGAAGGCAGCGTAAAGTCGGCGTCCGTGGACACCTTTAAGAACATATTCCAGGCGTTGGGGACGGCCGTGCGCGCACGGTTCGCGGGACACTTTGCGTTGATCGCGTTCTTCGTGCCGATCGCGCTCGTGGTGCTTGGGCTTGGCGCGTACGGCGTCTGGTGGCGCACAGTTGCCGACAGCATGCGCGAGCAGGTCGCGCAGTTTCAGGCGTTGCAGCGGTCGCTTGGCCGCGACGTGCGCTGGGAGTCGTTTGCCGTCGAAGGATTTCCCTATCGCATCGATGCGACGCTGAACACGCTGCACTTCACGGCGCCCGATCACGGCAGCGCGTGGGACGGAGAGCGTATCGTCGTGCGCGTGCCGCCGCTGTCGTCCGGACGCGTCGCGGTTTCGTTCGAAGGGCAGCAGCATTATTTCTACGCGCGCGAACGCTGGATCGAGACGAACGCGCAAGCGGACAAGGCACTGCTCACGATCGCCGCGGGCAAGAATGGGCGCGATCTTGCCAAGCTCGACATCGAGCGGTTGACCGGCAAGGCGAAACTCGACGAGACGGATTTCAACTTCATCGTCGCCGCGGCGACAGGCGGGATCATCGTTGCGGCGCCGAAGGCTCAAGGTGGGTTGCCGCAACTGGACGCGTCGGCACGGCTTGAGAACGTGGCGCTGCAGGGCGGCTTCGATTTGCCGCTTGGGCCTGCGATCCAATTGATCGCCCTCGACATACGTGCGGACCTGCCGTCGAAACTGGCGGAGCCTTCGTTCGCGGCGCTGCTGGCGGCGTGGCGGCGGCTCGGCACGCCGATCGAGATCAAGAATTTCGACCTCGATTGGGGCGGGATCACGGTCGCTGCGAAGGGGACATTCACGCTCGATCAGAACGCGCTGCCCGACGGGCGGTTTAGCCTCACGCTGGGCAACCATCCGCGGATTCTGGAGCTTTTGGAAGCGCATGGTTGGATCGATGCCGCGACGCGGGCGACGACCAAGAAGGTGCTCGACGTGTTGGCGTTCATGAGCGGCGACAAACAGCGCCGCGTGACGGTGCCGCTGCGCATCGCGAAGGGCGACATTTATGTGGGCCCGGTGAAGATCGCGACGCTGATGCCCGCGCCCACGGCTTCCATGCAGATGGCGCCGATGGAAGCCAGCGCGCCCTAACGCGGATTTGCAGCACCCGCGAAGTTCTGCTATTTGTACATTTCGTTCATTTGTACAAAAGGTGTTTTATGGCCGGTCCGAAGTCTTCCGCCACCTCTGCGTCGGCTGCGCGCGGGAGTTTTGCCGACATGGTCAATCGCGCCGCCTACGGCAAGGAGCGTGTGGTCGTGAAGCGGCGCGGCAAAGCGCTGGCCGCGATCGTCCCGATCGAAGACATCGAAGTGTTGGAGGGACTCGACGACGAGGCCGATGTGCGAATAGCAACAAAGCGGCTCGAAGCGTGGGAGCGCGGCGGTCGTAAGTCGGTAACGCTCGCCGCGATCAAGAAGAAACTGCAGGCGCGTGGAAAGGCGCGGCGTTGACGTATGCCGTCGAGTTCGAGAAGGCGGCGCAGAAGGAGCTGTTGGCATTACCCACGGCGACAGCGCAACGGATTGTCACCGCACTTGAGCGGATGGCTGCCGATCCCTTCAAGGCAAGCAACGTAAAGTCTCTGAAAGGCGGGCTGCACAGGCTGCGTTGGCGACTACAGGATCGTTCTTTCGCTGAAGACCGACGTGTTGGTCGTGCTCGTGGTCAGGATCGTGCATCGACGCGAGGTTTACCGCAGCTGATCAGCGTGGTTTTTTCGTGTCGCGGCCGAAGTTAGAGGCCGCCGTGTCTTGGCCGGCGTCGATGACTTCGCGGCGGATGGCGCGCGTTTTCGTGAAGAGGTCGAACAGCATGTCGCCTTCGCCCCAGCGGATCGCGCGTTGCAGGCGCGACAGGTCTTCCGAGAAGCGGCCTAAGACTTCCAGCACGGCTTCGCGGTTGTTCAGGAAGACGTCGCGCCACATCGTGGGATCGGAGGCGGCGATGCGCGTGAAGTCGCGGAAGCCGCCGGCGGAGAATTTGATCACTTCGCTTTGCGTCACCTGCTCCAGGTCGCTCGCGGTGCCCACGATGTTGTAGGCGATCAAGTGCGGCACGTGGCTGGTGATGGCCAGCACGATGTCGTGGTGCTTCGCATCCATCACCTCGACGCGCGAGCCGAGGCCGCGCCAGAAGTCGCCGAGCTTTTGCACGGCGGCTTCGTCGGTGCCGGCGGGCGGGGTCAAGATGCACCAGCGGCCGTCGAACAACTCCGCGAAGCCTGCGTCGGGGCCGGAGTGTTCCGTGCCCGCGATCGGGTGGCCCGGAATGAAGTGGACGCCTGCGGGCACGGGGGGGCCGATGTCGCGCACCGCCGCCATCTTCACCGAACCGACGTCGGTCACGATGGCGCCGGGTTTCAACGCGGGCGCGATGG
>JBKJZU010000029.1:0-5832 GCA_046715015.1 Micropepsaceae bacterium | reverse complement strand
GTTCTGAGGCGCACGGCGGCGGCTGCCCTCATCCTCTAAACGGTCACGGCCCGGCCGTGACCGCTTTGGTTTTGCTGTCTCCCGCGGATTTGCTATCACGAGGCGCGGCATGGCCAGCGATGAGGAGACCAGCATGACGAAGATCGACATCGCGAAGGCGACGACGGTGACGGGCTCCGGCTATCCCGCGCCGTTCCACGAGCCGTGTGCGGCGCGCGTGCGGCGTCAGCACGGCGATGCGGCGGGCTTGAGCGACTTCGGCGTGAACTTGCTGACCCTGCCGCCCGGCGCGTGGTCGAGCCAGCGGCATTGGCACGACAAGGAAGACGAGTTCGTGTTCGTGGTCGCGGGCGACGTAGTGCTCGTCAGCGATGCGGGCGAAAGCGTGTTGAAAGCGGGCGAGTGTGCGGGCTTCGCCAAAGGCGTCGCCGACGGGCATCAGCTGATCAACCGCTCGAACGCGGCCGCCGTCGTGCTGGAAGTCGGCACGCGCAGCAGCGACGACGCAACGGTCTATTCCGACATCGACATGCGCTACGACCCCGTGAAGGGGTATGTGCGCCGGGACGGGACGGTCTATCCGAAGCGGTGAGGCCTGTTGCCGCTCTGTTGCGGCACGGGCTTGAGGCTTCTACGATGGGCGAGCTTTCGGGGAGTCTCGATCCATGACCAAACGCACTGCAATGCTCGGTGTTATTATGTCCCTTGGTTCTCTCGCGTCGGCGGGTGTGGCGGCGGCGGATCCTTGGGTGCTGCTCATTCCGCCCACCGCTTCTTCGACCGCGCCGTATACGTCGTGGGTGGAGCACCGCGTCTATGCCACGCAAGACGACTGCCTGGGCGCGCGCATGGCGCTGCACTACGAGTATTGGCCGACGGATCGCGACCTCTCGATGCGTGCACTCAACGGCATCTGCCGCGATCAAGCGACGGGCCAATACGCCGGCACGCCGTCGGACGAGGATGAGTGGTGAGGCGGACTGAGATCAGGAGGATGATGGATCGGTTTGTGCCACGGTTGGCCGCAACGCTGCTGCTCGCGTGCATGGCGGTCGCGCCGGTGTTCGCCATAGCACCGGCGAGAGCAGGCGATGCGGACGTGTGCGCGAACGGTCCGGACCCCGACGCGCAGATCAGTGCGTGCACCGTGGTACTCCGGTCCGGGTATGTCGATCGAGAATGGGCCTTCAACAACCGCGGCGATGCGCATGCGAGGAAGGGCGATTACGACCGCGCCATACGGGACTACGACCAAGCCATCTGGATCCGTAGTAGCTACGCCATCGCCTACAACAACAGAGGCGCGGCCTATGAAAACAAGAATGAATATGAGCGGGCGATCCGAGATTACGACCGAGCCGGTAAGTTGAAACGCAACACTGCGGCCTATCAAAACAACAGATGCTGGATACGCGGCGTCTTAAACCGCGACCTAAACACGGCTCTCGATCTTTGCAATCTTGCGCTCGCACTTGCGCCGAAGGATGCGGCCGCATTCGATAGCCGCGGGTTCGTCTATTTTCGGTTGGGTGCCTTGCCGCAAGCACGCGCCGACTACGACGCTGCGCTGGCGATCGAACCGAGGTTGGCAAGCTCGTTGCTTATGCGCGGCATCGTCAAGCTGCGGGCTGGCGACAATGCCGGCGCTGGTGCGGACATCGCTGCGGCGAAGGCGATCGATCCAAACATTGCGAACAGGTATGCGCGCTACGGCGTAACGGATTCACACCCTTAGGGCGATGGTGAACGAGAGCATAAGCCGGTCGTTCCGGGCTGCCGTCGGACGACGAGGATGAGTGGTGAGGTTGAGGGCGGCCGGCACCAGGGTCGCCGGAGGCCTCGCCTTTAGCGGAGCACGCTCCGTTTCGTCATCGCCCAAGAATACCACATGAAGAAAAGCAACAGCACCGTGATGACGGCGCTCGTCATCGCCATCTGCCGGCCCATGATCTCGCCGCCGTTCGTCAGGACATAGGTATAGATCAGGCTGAGCAGAAATGCCGCCAACGAGACGGCGAAGGCCGGAAAGGCCAGTTTGTTGCGCAGCAGAATGAGCACCGACCCTAGCATCGCGCCCCACACACCGATGGTCCAAGCCGCGGTCATCCAGATCGGCATCTCCTGATAGTGCGCGATCTGCGCCGGTGCCATGCCAGCGCTGGCCATGTAACTCGCGCCCTGCGCCATGCTCATCACATGGTCGAATGCACCGATGGCGTTGAACAGCACGGCTATCACGCCGACCAGCCAGAGATGCCAAGGCGTCTTGATCGTCATATCGGTCATCGTGCTCACCTTCGCGCGCATTGTGCGCAGGTCGAAGCGGGCGTGTCACCAGAGGACCCAGTCTAGCGCCGGGGTTTTGAGCGGCCGGTTTTGATGCCGAGGGTGCGCAGGCGTTTGTCGTTGCCTTCGCGGCAGGCGGCGTTGATGCGGTCGTATTCGGTGGCGCCGGCCCAGAGTTTCAGCGTCGTTGCGTCGTCGCGGTTCATGCGCGCGCGCACGTCGTTGAACGTCAGGCAGTCGCCCTTCGCTGCGATCTCGAAGGCGCGCTCCATGACCATGGGCAGGCGCGCGCGGCCGGTGAGTTCTTTCGCTGGCATCGATAAACGATAGAGTGGCGGGGCCACGATGACGAGTCCCCCCTTTTTCGCGCCTTTGGGGCACGGTTCTTGCGGGTTGGCGTGGCGGCCGGGGAACACGTCCTTCAGAGGCCGGCGTTGGTGCGCGGTTCTGGCGCGGCGGAAGGTGCGCGATTGTTGGAACCGGGGACGCGTTCAGGGGTTTTTGCTTCATCTAAGGTGGAGAAACCCCATGAACGACAGTGGCGGAACGGCCGTCATCGGTGTGATCATCGGTGCGATACTTGTTCTTTTGGTTGGACTCTATGTGTTCGGCGTCTTCGGGCCGCGCAAAGACGACACCACGATTAACGTCGACACGACGGCACCCGTGATAGAAGTGCCGGCGCCAGCGACGCCAGCTCCGGAACCTGCGCCAACAACCACGCCGGATCCGGCACCGGCCCCGACCGACACGCCTGCGGAACCGGAGCCGTCGACGCCTCCAGCGCAGTAATCCTGTGACAAAGCTTGGTGCGCCGCCTCGGTTCGGGGCGGCGCACTTTGTCGTGCGACTTTCACGAGAGGCTTGTTCGGATTTGGCGCGAAGCGTTCGCGCTCCGCTGCGCGGCTTTCGCCTGGTACGAGTTTGGCGCCTGGGCACGAGTTTGGCGCCTGGCGCGAAGTTTGGTGCGGGGAACGGGACAGTAACGCCGTCACGCTCCCCTAACCATCAAGGCGCAGACGCGTGCACGTTGAATGGCTGCAGCCAACCTATGCAACGACGGCACAGAGTTCATCAGGCGGTTTGGCCAGGTGATCGATCGGCCGGCTTTACGCGCCGGGCGCGCGCCTCGCGGCAAACAACAGCACCAGGCCCGCGACGAGCGCGCCGATGGCTGCGATTTGCGGAATGTTCACGCGCTTCTTCTCGTCCGCCTTGATCTCGATCGGGCCGACGTCCACGACGGTTTCCTTCGTCGTGTAGGTGAAATACGGAATGGCCAAGCCGGCGAGGCCGCCGACGATCAGCAATACTGCGAGTAACATTGTGCCGCGCATGACGCTTGCCCCTTTGCTTGGCCGGGCACATGCGCCGACCGGTTGAGATACAACGCGGAACAGCCCCGCCGGTTCCACGCGCGGCCCCCGCGTGCGGCCTTTCAGTGGCTCAAGGGTTGACCGTGCTTGAGCTTCGCTCCATTCGACGCGCGCGTCTTCGGCGTCGGGATACCCTCCTCGAGGTAGATCTTCTTCAGTTCCTGCTTGCGCGTGTTGAGCCGCGCGCCCAACTCCATCAAATCGATGTCGGAGGCCTTTGCCTGCGCGAATAGGCCGTCGCGTTGTTCTTCCTCTTTGACGTGATGCTTGATCATCTCCGACAGCACTTTGACCTTTGCGTCGTAGAACTCGTCCTGCGGCGCCCCTTGCATCAGCTCGGCGAGCAGTTGCTTGGCGCCGTCGTGCTCGACATACGCCTCGTCAAGCATGTCTTCTTCCACTTCCCCGTTGCAAACGGGATAGAGCAGTTCTTCTTCGATCGTCGTGTGGACGCAGAGCTCCAAGCAAATTTGCTGCGCCAGCTTGGTCTTTTGAGCGGCGGAGTTTGCCGCCTCGTACTTCTCGAACAGATCTTCCACCGCCCGGTGGTCGGCCTTCAGTAGGGCGATCGCATCCATGGCCGGTGACTTGGACGATTTCTTCGAAGCTTGCATAGCCATGTCGGCGCCCTCCACCTGCGTTGTTCAAGCGCTCAACGGCGCGTCGAAAATGCAAACGCTCCGCAAGGGTCGCGGTTCCATCCGTTCGTCGCAACGCGCCTCAGCGTTTGTTGGATTTTGTGCACGCAAAGATTGAGCCGCCTCGGCGACCATCGCCGCCGTGCCTGACCATCTTGCCACGCAGGATAAGAGCCCTCGTCCGGCGGGGCGTCTGTTTAGTTGTGAACAAGGCGGCATGGGGAAAGAATTCCTGTGGATTTGCGCGAAACCGTTCCACTGCGGATGCGTTAACCTGGGACGGTAACGTCCACCGCCCCCACCCGCACCGCAGAAGGAAAAAACATGGAACGCGTAGCCAATTGGAGTGACGCCTTTTTCGCGTCGACTCTCGCCGCCCTGCAAACCGCCTTCAACGTGATCCCGCAGGTGCTGGGCTTCATCATCATCCTTGTCTTGGGGTGGATCGTCTCATCGCTCATTGCGCGTGCGACGGCCAGCGTTCTGCGAACCGTCAAGTTCAACGAACTGTCGACAAGATCGGGATTCACCGGCTTTGTGAACAACATGGGCGTCGAGACCGACGCGGCCGGGTTCATCGCCCTCGTCGTCAAATGGTTCGTTCGCCTGATCGCGCTTGTCGTCGCGTTCGACGCGTTGGGACTACCCGCAGTGTCGGACGTGTTGCGCCAGTTGTTGCTCTTCCTGCCGAACCTGGTCGTCGGCATCGTCGTCCTCGTCGTGGGCGGTCTTGGCGCCAACGCGCTGGCGGGTCTGGTACGCGGCGCGGCCACGCAAGCGGAATTCGGCAACCCCGAGGTCATGGCCACCGTCGCACGGTTCGCCGTGTGGTCGTTCGCGATCGTGATCGCCGTCAACCAAATCGGCATTGCCGAAACGCTGGTCAATACGTTGTTCATGGCGATCGTCGGTGCGATCGCGCTTGCTCTGGGCTTGTCGTTTGGCCTTGGCGGCCGCGACACGGCCGGTGCAATCGTGCGCGATTGGTATCAACGTAACAAGGATACCGCGACGAAGGTCGGACGCGCCGCGCAGATTGCGGCCGACCGGCTTGAGGACGGTCGCGGCGGCGCCGCTCAACGCGGCCCCGCCGAATAGCGATGCAGCTACGATGCCAAAGCTCTAAAAATGCTCCGGCGGCGCGGAACCAACACCCTTGGGTGGCGTTACCCTTGAGCAACCTGGGATACATCTCATGCGTACGTTCATTCTTGCGTCCGTCGCGGTGCTGAGCATCGCGCTTCCGGCCGCCGCGGACACTTCGCCATCGTTCAGCCAGCCGCCGACGGAAGACTATCTGCGCCAGCTCGACAACGCGCAGCTGCGCATGGTGCGGCGCGCGGTTCAGGGCTGCCCTTCCATTACGACGGGGCGGGCCGTGATCAGGCCCGAGCGCGATCCTTGCGTGACGTCGTCGACCGACAAGGCGGTTGCCGACTCGGACAATGAGGACTTGCAGGCGTTTCACGACGGCCTGCGGCCGAGCGACCGCTACGACGAACACCGCACGTCGGGCGTGTGGATGAACTGGC
>JBKJZU010000028.1:0-4249 GCA_046715015.1 Micropepsaceae bacterium | reverse complement strand
ACGCTGTTGAATGCAATGTCGCGCTCGATCCCCGGACATGAGCGCATTATCACGATCGAAGACGCGGCCGAACTCCAGCTCCAGCAGCGCCATGTCGCGCGCATGGAAACGAGACCGGCCAACATCGAAGGCAAAGGCGAGATCGTTCAGCGCGATCTCGTCAGGAACGCGCTGCGCATGCGGCCCGACCGCATCATCGTCGGCGAAGTACGGGCCGGCGAGGCCTTCGACATGCTTCAGGCGATGAACACGGGCCACGAAGGCTCGATGACGACAATCCACGCCAACACCCCGCGCGACGCGCTGTCCCGCGTCGAGCAGATGATAGGCATGGCGGGCATCGACGTGCCCGTGCGCAGCATGCGCGCGCAGATCGCCTCTGCAATCCATGTTGTCATGCAGCTCGAACGCATGAGCGACGGCACGCGCCGCCTGGTCAGCCTGCAGGAAATCACCGGTATGGAAAGCGACGTGATCTCGATGCACGAGATCTTCCGTTACCAGCGCCGCATGACGGACGTGGACGGGAAGATCCACGGCGACTACCGCGCCACCGGCATCCGGCCGCAGTTTCTCGACGAGTTGAAAACGCGCGGCATCGAAGTGCCGCTCGATATGTTCCGACCCGACCGAATCCTCAGCTAGGACGCGACGCCATGATCGCTCTCGAATTGTCGTTCTACCTCGCGATCTTCGTGGCGGCGATTTTCGCCTTCGATGTGATCATGGAGTTCGCGAGCGCGCTGAACAGCGCGCGCGCTATGGCTGCTAATCGCCGCGCCAGGCTCCTGGCCGACGGCGCAACGTCGATGGAAGCCTTGCGCAAGTTGACGGGCGGTCGTTCGCGGGTCGCGGCGGGCGAAGGGCCTCGCGATCGCCTCTCCGAGCTGACGATGCGGCTTGAAGATCTGCTCCGCCAAAGCGGATCCGGCTGGTCTCTGATGCGCTTTGTGCAGGTCGTGACTTTGGTGGCGGCGGCGGTTGCGCTTGCGATCTTCTTGTTCGCCAAGGTTTCGATTGTCTCGGCGCTCTTTCTTGGCGCAGTGACTTCGATCGTCGCGGCGCTGATTTATCTGATCAATCGCGCGGCGGCGCGCAAAGCCAAGATGACCGAACAGCTGCCCGACGTGGTCGACATGATCGTGCGCAGCCTTCAAGCCGGTCACCCGATCCGAGCGGCGTTAACGAATGTCGCCAAAGATGCGCCGGATCCGTTGGGAACGGAAGTTGGGATCGCAGTCGACGAGATGACCTTCGGGCTTGAGCTTGAGGAAGCGCTAGAGAACTTGCGCGTTCGCGCCAACATCCCCGACCTCGACTACATGGTCGTCGCAATCACCATTCATGCACGCAGCGGCGGCAATTTGGGTGAGATATTGTCGAACTTGTCCGCCGTGATCCGCGACCGCTATCGGTTGTTCAAGAAAGTGCGCGCGCTGTCGGCCGAGGGCAGGTTGTCGGCGATGGTGATCGCCGCGGTCCCGTTCGTCATCGCGCTGGTTCTTGGCCTCAACGTTCCGAATTATTATGCGGACGCCATCGGCCACAAATCGTTTCCGATGATCGCGCTTGTGGCCGTCGGACTCTATGCAGGTGCGCTCTTTGCGATCTGGCGAATAGTCAAAATACGAGTGTAATATTCATTGGGCGCGCGAATCAGCGTGCGGGGAGTGCAGATGGACGTGTCAGGGGTTGTCAGCGGCCTGTTTGGGCTGAGTGGCGGTGAGCCCTATGCTCTGTGGCTCTTGATTTTTGCCGCCGTGGCGTTCGTCGTCGCGGGCGCGAACTCGTTGCGCGGCGGCGTCGCCCTGCGTCAACGGTTCAGCGGGGACACGATGACCGCAAGGCGCGCCGACGAGGGTTCGTTGGTTTATGGTGAGCCTCGGTGGTCGTGGTTGAAACCGCTGGAACCGATCTATCGTCCGTTTGTGCCCGCCGACGGCGAGGTGAAGAGCAGCATCCGCCGCCGTCTGATCGAAGCGGGCTTCCGCAATCCGCACGCCGTCGAGTTGTTTTTTGCTTTGCGCGTCTTGGCCGCGCTCGCACTCGGCATCGGCGCCATTCTGGTGCTGCCTTTCCTGTTCAGCAAACTCAAGGTCATGCCGCTCGCTGCCATCGCGATGGCTCTTGCGGCGGCCGGCTATCTGCTGCCGTCCAACATTGTCTCGTGGTTTGCCGCACGGCGCCAACAGCGCATCGTCGAAGGCTTCCCGGATTCGCTCGATATGCTCCTCGTCTGCGTCGAAGCCGGCTTGTCGCTCGAGGCGTCGGTTCTGCGCGTCGGGCGCGAAATTCGTAACGCGCATCCGATCATCGCCGAAGAGTTTCGTCTTGTCGGCAACGAAATGCTTGCCGGCAAAGGCCGTCATGACGCGCTGCGCAGCCTGGGCGAACGCACAGGCGTACCCGATGTGAAAGGGCTCGCCTCGCTCCTGATCCAGTCCGATCAGTTCGGCACCAGCATTGCGCAGGCGCTGCGCATCCACGCTTTGGAAATGCGCGCAACGCGTATTCTTCGCGCCGAGGAACGGGCCCACAAAATTCCCGTAAAGCTCGCGTTCCCGTTGATGTTCGGACTGATCCCGGTCGTGCTGATCATCACGCTTGCGCCCGGCATTCTCCGCGTCATCGACGTTCTCTTGCCGCTGTTGAGCCGCGGCAAGCTACCCGCAAGCGGCGTTCGTTAGGAGTTAGGAATATCATGCGTGGAATCGAGGCTGGCCGTTTGATTATGGTTACCGGCTTGGCGTGCGCTCTCGCTGCTTGCAGCTTCCTACGGCGTGAGCCCGTCGGGATTGATGCGGTCTCGATGAGGCCCGCGAGCGCGACGTCCAGCGAAGAGACGTTGACGGCGGCGCGGCGCCTACTGGAGCAGGGCAACCCGGGCTTGGCGCTGCCGAAGGTCGAAGCCTATCTGAGCGCCAATCCGGACTCGCCGAGCGGCCACAATCTGGCCGGCGCCATCTTTGATCGCATCGGTCGCTACGAGCTCGCGGCGAGCCATTACGAAAAGGCATTGGCGTTGCAGGGAGACTATCTGGCTGCGATCAACAATTTCGGTCTTTCAAAGTTGCAGCGGGCTTACGCTGTGGGTCGCCCCGATCTTGAGTTGGAGGCCCAGGCGCTGCTTGCGCGAGCGATCGAACTCAGCGCAAACCCCGAGCAACTCACCGGCACACATGACGCGGTTCGGGCGGCGCTGCTGCAAAAACGGCTCGCGGTGCCGGTCGTGTCGGCGGTTCCAAAGGTACAGCGCACGGCTTGGCTGGAACGCCGCGGCGAGAAATTCAGCTACGTCGTGACCAAGCCGTCGCTCGCAATCGCGAGTGCGCTGGCACTCGATCTCGATCCGTCTCTGGCGCTCGTGTCGCCCGGCGCAACGATGGCCTCGGCTTCCATGTCGATCGTGCCGTCTCGAGCGCAGCGCATGCGAGCCTGGCTCGCCGTTCCCAAGGCCGCGCCGCGGTGGTTCGGCTTTACCTCCGGTCTGTCGGTGCTGACCCTCAAGCCTCGGCCGCTCTGGGCGGCTCTCAACGCGCGCGCAAGCGCGCTGCTCAAACTGGCGGCACGTCCATGACAAATAGGCTGAGAATTTTCGCGCTGATCTTGTGCGGCGTTTCGCTGGCCGCTTGTTCAGCAAGCGACCCGGCGATGACGGCGCCCACCGCGCGCCGCGATACGACCGTTCTGGCGCCGGGCTTTCCAGATCCCGAACAAGACTTTGCGTCCGCCGAGTTGCAGCGCGCTGTTGGTGTCTTGCGCGGTATTCTGCGCGAAGAGCCTTCGAGTCAGGACGCGCAGATCAAGCTCGGTGAGGTTTATCTCCGCTTGCATCAACCGACCGACGCGATGAAGCAGTTCACCGCAGCGCTCACCTCTTCCGCTCACGAGGCGGTCGCCAAACAGGGTCTTGGTCTTTGCTTCCTCAAGCTCGGTGATCTGGACAGTGCGCGCAAGTATTTGAGCGAGGCAGTGACCAAAGACCCGACGCTTTGGCGCGCGCATTTGGGTCTCGGTAAGCTCGCGGACTCAGCGCGCGATTGGGTCGCCGCAGAAGCGGCTTATCAGGCGGCTTTGACGCCAAGCCCGCACGCGGCAGCGCACAACAATCTGGCCCTTTCCTACACGCGTCAGAGCCGCCACGACGACGCCATCGCGCAGTTCCAAGCGTCGCTGGCGATCAAGCAGGATCCGATCGTGCGCACGAACATGCGCTTCGCCTACGCGATGAAGGGAAATTATCTGAATG
>JBKJZU010000027.1:0-5821 GCA_046715015.1 Micropepsaceae bacterium | reverse complement strand
GCCTTGTCGTTGGCCAGGCGCTCGACTGCGTCGTATGGCGACGCATCCGCGCGCGCGTGCAACGACAGCGCAAGCGACAGCGTTCCCGCCGCCAATAGAACCGAAACCCCACGCATTCGATGCGACCGTTACTTTTTGTTAGTGCGGGTGAAGGCCGCGTGAACGCGTGCTTCCCCGGCGTTGTTCGATTTTGAGACTACGTGGGGTCGGTCAAGAAATGCTGAAAGCGGGTGGAGTTTGGTGAATAAAATGGGGAATGGGGAATGGGGATTGGGTGATGGGGATTTATTCCCCATTCCCTATTCCCCAGCACCGATCCGGGCGTCCGAGCGAATTCGTTCGACCATGGAGAAGAGGCCGTTCGAGCGTTGCTGGCTCAAATGCGTGTCGAGGCCGAGTTGGTGGAGGATGGCTTTGGCGTCGAGCGCCAAGACCTCTTGCGGGGTTTTGCCGTTGTAAAGTTCGAGCAGGATCGCGATCAGGCCGCGCACGATGTGGGCGTCGCTGTCGCCCACGAAGGTCATCTTGTTATCTTCTCGTTTAGAGATCAGCCAAACCTGGCTGGCGCAGCCGCGAACCTTGACCGCACTTGTGCGCGCGGCTTCGGGCAGCGGGGCCATCTTGCGGCCGAGCTCGATGATGTAACGGTAGCGCTCGTCCCACTCGTCGATGACGGCGAAGTCGTCGAGGATGGATTGGATGGGCATTGTCAGCTGCGTTGTTGCTTCAAACGCAAGAGATAGACGTGCTTGCCGTCCAAGACCAGGTCGCGGCGTTGGTTGTGCACGGTGGCCCGCATCGTAACCAAACCCGTTGTGCGCTGGGGCTTTAGCTCGGTGATGGTGAGGGCCGGGTAGAGCGTGTCGCCGGCGTAGACGGCTTTCAGGAACTTCGCCTGCACCTCGACGAAGCCGATCAGGGCCTCGCCGATCACGTGGGGGAAGAGGCCGGCGCCGGCCGCGGTGAAGCTCAACACTTGCAGGCCGTGGGCGAGCAGGCCGTCGTGACCTTGGGCGCGGCAGTATTCGACGTCGTAGTGGATCGGGTGGTTGTCGCAGCTCACCTGCTGGAAGGCCGCGAAGTTCGCGTCCGTGAGCGTGCGCGAGGGCAGGACGAAGCGTTCGCCGACCGTCAGATCTTCGAATCCGCGCAAAGCGACGACCCGGTGTTCGGCCGGGTCGAACGCGCTCACTTAAGCCTCGACGAGCTTGCGCAGCGAGACGGCGTCGAGCCGGTAGTGCAGCAAGTCGTCTTGATGCACGAAGCCGATACGGTCGAGCGACGTGCGCGACGGGTTCGCGTGCACCATGTTCAACTGCAGGCCGGTGCAGCCGCGATCGCGCGCAGTGCGGGCGACCTCTTGCACCAGACGGAAGCCGACGCCGGTACCGCGGGCGCCTTCGTCGACGAAGAGATCTGTGATCTGCAGCGACGAGGCGCCTTCCCAGATCGTGTAATGCGTCTGGAACATCGCGAGGCCCACGGGTTCGCCGTGGTCTTCTGCGATGATCGCTTCGAACTGCGGCGTGGGGCCGAAGCCCGCGCGGCGCAACTCCGCCGCATTCACGTGCACGCGATCGCCGACGCCTTGATATTCGGCGAGCGCTTCGATCATGCGCAGCATCGCGTCGCAATCTTCGGCGCGGGCTTGGCGGAGTGTGACGGTGGTGTTCGTGATGGGAAATACTACGTGAGCGGCTGCTGCCGGCATTTTGTTCTTAGCTCCGAACGCGAGGTACTGTTCTTCGTGGCCGTCACATCGATCGGCAAACAAGCCGAGGATGCTTCAGGCGGCCGGAGTTATAGGTAGGCCTTCCGGGCGAGTCACTCAACGCGCGCTTGAATTTTTTGCGAACGTGGTTTCAGCGATTCCGCAACTGCGAGCGGCTTCTCGGGCGCACTGGCCAATTGGACAGCCATCCCTTCCGCCATGTCTGTTGCAGCTGCGAGAGAGGTGTTCACCAAGTCCGCGCCGGCTTTGCACAACTGCGGGTTGGTTTCACAGGTGCGCATCAGTTGGGCGACCTCGGCGCGGACGGTGTCGGCGGCGCCGTTCAATTCTTTGGCGATGTCGAGATCGCGGAACGTCGTCGTGTCGTCGCCACCGCCGAGGCGCGCCTCCGGCGGCAACGCGACCAGCGCGAGGCCCAACCAAAACACCGTGCGGAAAATGAAACCCACGAGCAGCACTCCAACTTCGATGCGGAGTGTCGTCCCACGGCCGTTCGAAAGTGCTCAAAAACAAAGGCAAAATTGAAGGAAACGAGGGCGGAATCAGCATGAACGCGTATTAGCCTCAACGCGCATTCACGATGTGCGGGGTGGTTTAATTCAAGAGAGCGGAGAATTTTACGGGACACAGAATACGGAAGACGGAAAACGGGGATCAGAGGGGCGGACTTTTCCGATCCCTGTGTTCCGTCCTCCGTTCTCTGGAGCGAAGCGTCCTTTAATGCCTCGTTAACCTGCATAAACGAAGTCTTACCCTCGTGTTCTGGGGGTCGAGTCGCGTTATGACGTCGCCGTACAATTTCCGTCGGTTCTGGGCCGATTTTCTGTTGGATGCGTTTGACGGCGTGCTGGGTTCGGAACCGGAATCCGAGCATGGGCGCGTTCGGGCCTTCGTGTCCGCGAACCTGCTCGCGGGGGGCATGGGTGTTGCCCTTTGGCCGCTCTATTTCGCATTCGTCGGGCCGGTCGATGCGGCGACGGCGTCGGCGTTTCTTTTCCTGTGGATGCCGCTCGGCATTGCGCTCGCGGTTCGAAGCGAGGCGATCAGTCTCGAGCAAGGGCAGATGGCGTCGGCCTTGTCGCTGGGCGGGTTCGTTTCGCTCGCTTCGGTTTACACCGGCGGGCTCGCCTCGCCGTTGCTGCCATGGCTTCTCATCGTGCCCGTCGAAGCCGCGATCGCGGGCAAGCGGTCGGCGGTCACGATCGCGTCGTGCGTTGCGGGGCTTGGGTTCTTTGCGGCGGCGACGCTTTCGTTGATCGGATGGCTGCCGGTTTCGCGGATCGACCCTTCGTTCACGAGTTTTGCGTATGGCGTGTCGATCTTCGCCGCGATCATCGTCGGCATGTTTGCGATGCGCACGCTGCAACGGCGCAACGAGCACGAAGTGGCGCGTGCGCGGGCGAACGCGGCGTGGCACCGGATGCTGACCGACAATGCCGCCGACATGATCACGCGCCACACGGCCAGCGGCACCATTCTTTATGCGTCGCCCGCGGCCGAGGCGATGATGGGCCTGCGCGCACGCGAGATCGAGGGGATGAACCCCGCGATGTTCGTGCACATTCAGGATCTGAAAACCGTGCTGCAGGCGTTTGTCGCCGCGGCGCGCGGCGAGACGCAGACGGTCGCCTTCCGCGTGCGCCGGCGCGACGGCACATATCTGCCGGTCGAGATGCGCGTCCACGGCGGAAACGGCGAGGCGGTTGCCGTCACGCGCGATATGTCGATGGCGAAGGCCGAGATCCTGGAGTTGGCGCAGGCGCTCGACAAGGCGGAAGAGGTGAGCCGGGCGAAGTCGCGGTTCCTGGCCTCCGTCACGCACGAGCTGCGCACGCCGCTCAACGCAATCATCGGGTTTTCCGACGTGATGCGGCACGAGCTGATGGGCCCGATCGGCACGCCGAAATACCGCGAGTATGCGGAGCTGATCCGCGATTCCGGCTCGCATCTCGTCGATCTGATTTCCGACCTGCTCGACATGTCGAAGATCGAGGCGGGCAAGTTTACGATCGAGCGCAAGCTCGTCGAGTTGAAGCCGGTGGCTGACGAATGCCTGGCGATGGTGAAGGTGGCGGCCGATGAGGCGGGGGTCGAGCTTGTGTGCGACGTGGCACCGGGCTTGAGCCTCATGGCCGACCGCCGCGCGTTGAAGCAGTGCCTGATCAATCTGCTTTCGAACGCGATCAAGTTCACGTTGATGGAAGGCAAAGTCACGCTGCGCGCGCGCCGGGTGGGCTCCGACATGATGCTCTCGGTCAGCGATACGGGCGTCGGCATTCCGGAAAAGGACCTGGCGCGCATCGGCAAGCCGTTCGAGCAGGTCGAAGGCGAGATGCACCGCACGCACAAGGGCACGGGGCTGGGCCTTTCGCTCGTCAACGCACTCGCCGAACTGCACGGCGGGGCGATGATGATCGAAAGCGCGCTCGGCGACGGGACGACGGTGACGCTGAAACTGCCGCTCGCACCGCGCGACGACGTGCCGGGCGAACCGGCGGAAGTGGTCTTTCCGGAGAAGTTCCGCGCGCGGGCGTAAGCGCGACGGGTTTAGAATTTAGGGGATGGGGATCGGAAGGGGGGCCTTCCGGTCCCTGTTTTTTTGCCTGATCGTAGCGCGGCGCGCTTTGCGGAAGAGCGCTAGCCCTGGGAGCGCGGGCGTCCCGTCCGCTCTTTTTTTCTGCACCTCCACGCGCTTGAGAGACTCAGCGGACCCCTCACCTATTTTTCGCTCAACGCGAAAAATGGCCTCTCCCGCAAGGGGAGAGGAGAAAATAATTGAGCCCCGGGGCGACGCGTCGCTCCTCGGGGCTCTTCATCTCTTCCGATTCTTTGGCCAGCAGGGCCGGCCTCAGTTTACGAGCGTGGTTTTACGCACGCCGTTGCATGCTTTCGACTTTTGATTTGATCAGGTTCGGGCGATCTCGTGACGGCGGTCTGTCGCAATTCCAGTATCCGAACGCGAGCGCTTAGCGAACCTTGCCCTCGTTACCGACGAGGGCGGATGTCATGTCCGGTGGCGTCATGCTCCCTCTCTTTACGTTGTTGCTCCGCTCATTCAGACGAACCCGCCATTCGGGCCGCACTCCTTCGCGACAACTCAGGGCTTCGGTCATCCCGAGAAGCACCTGTCATCGAGCGACGGCGGCCAGTCTTCATCGACTTTATACGGCCGAGATCGTCTGAGTCAGAGTTTGGACCTCTGAGCCCGAGAGTCAAGGGTGCGAGGGTGCAATGCGGTGGTTAGATCGTTGCGAAGGTTCGCAACATTATTGCGTGGTTCCTACTGTGTCACTGGAATACGGAATACAGAAAACAGGGATCAGAGTGGTCTTTTCTGATCCCTGTATTCCGTCTTCTGTTCTCTGGTCAGTGCATCGTCCGCGACAACCGGCGCAGCGGGATCCACTTTGCTTGCGCGGCCGGCGGGTTCACTTTGCGCCAGAGGCTGGCGAAGCCGCGCCAGCTGAGGCTCGTGAACAGGCGCGTGAGGCCTGCGCTCTTGGCGCGGGCGTCGCACATGTCGGCGTAGGCGTCGCCGCTTTTGTGCGCGAGGCGCACGACGGTCGCGAACTCGCCCACCGTGCGGCCGGTGAACGAGAGGCCGAACGCGGGGCGGCCGAACGCTTCGCTTTGGCGCGAGAGTTGGACGGGAAGCGTCGTCTTGCCTTGCGGCGTGTCGACGGTGAGTTGGCCGGCGAGCGCGCGGGCGGGCAGGTCGACCGCGTCGTTGGCGATGAACCTGGCGCCGTGGACGGAAATGTCGGCGAGGCGACCCGGCACTTGGTTGCCGCCGATCAGCAGGTCGGCGGTGAAGCGGCGGGCGACGCGGGGGCTCAGCCTGCGCTGGCGCGGTTCGGCGATGGCGCCGAGCAGGCAGGCGAGCAGAGCGGCTGCGAAGACCGTCAGGGCGAGGAGCGGCGCGATCGACGGCTGCAGTTCCGGCTTCGTGAACCAGGCTGCCGTGCCGAACGCGGTGCCGGCGAGCGCGAGTGCGAAGACGACGACCAGCAGGCCGTTCGCGTGGTCCGGGCTCGGCACGCGGTCGGCCTTCTTGCTGCCGGTGATGAGGGCGAAGAGCGGCGGGGCGGT
>JBKJZU010000026.1:0-9509 GCA_046715015.1 Micropepsaceae bacterium | reverse complement strand
CGAACGTCAGACGATCGGGATCGTAGTTGTCGTTCGTCTGCAGGAAGTTCCACCAAACGGACTCACCCGTCGCGATCTTGTCGCGCAGCGTGCCGTCGCTGAAAGCCTTGTTGCCGATGAAGATGATGCGGCTGACGCCGGTCGTCGGACCCTCGTTAATTTCGAACACGAGATCGACGCGGTTTTGCGCCAACTGAACGGTCTTGGGTTCCACCTGAGCGGCGAAACGACCAGAGCGGCGATAAATTTCGATGACGCGCTGAACGTCGGACTGAACCTTCGAGCGCGTGAAGACCATGCGAGGCTTCAACTGAACTTCGTCGGTCAGCGTCTTGTCGGAGACCTTTGAGTTCCCCTCGAACGCGATGCGATTGATGATCGGGTTTTCGACCACCTTCACCGTGACGATGCCGTTCGCCTGCTGGATCTGCACGTCGGCGAAGAGACCGGTCGCGTAGAGCGTCTTTAGCGATTGATCAACTTGTTGCTGTGAGTATGCGAGGCCTTCGCGGACGACCATGTACGACAGAACGGTCGATTCCTCGATGCGCTGATTGCCTTCGACGTTGATGCGCGAAACAACCGGACCATCCGCTTGTTGAGCGGCAGCTGGCGCTACGGCGAACAGTAGGGCGACCAAGAGCGCCAACGCCGTTCCGAGTAGTCTTTTCATTCGTGTACGCCCCGCGGCCCAAACTTAGGTAACTGGCAAGCACTTCAGAACAGCTTGATCTTCGTAACGTCGTTCCAAGTCGCAAAAAGCATCAAACCGACTACGAGTGCGAAGCCGATTCGAAACCCAAGCTCTTGCGCGCGTTCCCCCATAGGACGCCCACGTACAGCTTCTATGCCATAGTATAGGAGATGTCCCCCGTCGAGCATCGGGATGGGAAAAAGATTAAGTAAACCGATGCTTACGGACAACACCGCCGCCAGGTTGATCAAAGCAACCACGCCGAAAAACACTAAAACCTGGCCGGAAACCTGGGCGATTCCGATTGGGCCGGACAACTGCTGATAGTCGCCAGTTCCGGTCAAGAGTTGGCCGATGAAGGACAGCGTCTTAACTACGATGAACCATACGGTGCCTGCGGCCCTAGATGCGGCCTCCAGTGGGCCGAATCTTACAAGAGTTTCAGACTCAGGGGCCCCAGGAACGACCGCCGTGAAGCCCGCCGCCTCTTCAACGAAGCGGTCTGAGTCGGCGGTCGACGACAACGGAGTCGCGGGCGTTAGCGCGACTTCGTGTTTTGTCGGTTTCTCCCGCTTCGACTTCGAATCGAATTCCATGCGGTAGAACGTGAGTTGAACGGGACGGCCGCCCGCAGCGCGAAATCCGGCCGCGATATCCTTCCATGTAAGAACTGGCGTCTTGTCGACCGCGACGACGATGTCGTCGGCTTTCAGGCCCGCGCGCTCGGCTGCGGAGCCCGGCGCAACGAGGTCGACCTTGCCTGGGCTGACCGGGCGCACGCCGATTCCCGCGTCCAGCACCTTGTTGCCGAACGGATCTTCCTTCTCGATTTGTTGCGGCGTGACCGGAATATCCAGCAGCCTGCCGTCGCGCCGCACGCGGAAGATCAATTGGTGCCCCTGCGAGACGCCCACGGTTGTGATGATGTCCTGAAACTCGGTCACCTGCTTGCCGTCGATCGCGACCACGGTGTCGCCGATCTTGATGCCGGCGCGCTCCGCAGGCGCACCCTCGACAAGCGCGCCGATTTGCGCCGTCACAACATGGGTTCCGACGATCGCGTACAGGCTCGTCAGAATGACGAAGGCCAGGATGAAGTTCGCAACGGGTCCGCCTAAGGCGATGATCGCCTTTTGCCAAAGCGGCTTATGGTGGAAGGAGCCCGCGCGTTCTGCCGCCGAGGCACGGTCTATTTTCTCGTGGTCGGGCGTACTCGACACGCCCTCATCGCCCCAAAACTTTACGTACCCGCCAAGCGGCAGCCAGCCCACTTTCCAATACGTGCCGTAGCGATCGGTGAAGCCTACGAGCGCCCTGCCGAAGCCGATCGAGAAGCTCTCAACCTTCACACCGAAATAGCGCGCGGCGAGAAAGTGGCCGAGTTCGTGAACAAAGACGACAAGCGTGATGGTGAAGACGAATCCTAGTCCGCCAATGCCTATGAGGCCTGCCCATCCCAGAATCGTCGTTGGATATTCCATCGTTTCCGTCCCGTTGTTTTTTTCAAAGCAAGCTTAGTTCGGCAGAAGGCGTGCCGCGGTGGTGCGCGCCAGATCGTCGAGTTCAAGGGCCTCAGCGATGGATGCAGGGGTTCGGCCACTTGCCTCGCATTGCCGCAGTACCGATTCCACAAGGCGCGGGATGCCAGGAAAGGCCAATTTCCGCGCCAAAAACGCCTCAACAGCGACCTCGTTTGCCGCATTCAGGATGGTAGGAGCGCCCCCCTGCCGCCGCAAGGCGTCCTGTGCCAGCGCGAGACAGGGGAATTTGACAGTGTCTGGCGCCTCAAACGAGAGCTGCCCGAGGTCGGCGAGGTTCAACCGTCTGGTCGGCGCCTCGATGCGATCGGGGTAGCCCAAAGTGAACGCGATCGGCGTTCGCATGTCGGGACTGCCGAGTTGGGCGAGCACGGAACCGTCCACGTAGGACACTAAGCTATGCACGATCGACTGCGGATGAACGACCACCGACAGGCGGTCGGGTGCGATTGCGAAGAGATGGTGGGCTTCGATCAGCTCCAGGCCCTTGTTCATCAGCGTGGCGGAGTCGACCGATATCTTTGCACCCATCGTCCAGTTCGGGTGCTTGCAAGCTTGTTCAGGCGTGACGGATTCCATTTGCGCCACGGTCCAGGTGCGGAACGGCCCACCGGATGCGGTCAAGGTGATCTGTTCGATCGCACTTGGGTGGTGCGCCTCAAAGCACTGAAAGACGGCGTTGTGTTCGGAATCGACCGGCAGAAGCGTTGCGTTGCTGCGGCGCACCTCGGACATGAACAGATCGCCCGCACAGACAAGGCACTCTTTGTTTGCGAGCGCGACCGTGGCGCCGCGGCGGACAGCGGCGAGCGTCGGCCTCAATCCAGCCGCACCCACGATGCTCGCCATGACCCAGGTGGCCTCCCTTGCAGCTGCCTCTTCTAAGGCGGCTGTGCCGGCGCCGATTTCGATGCCCGTTCCCGAAAGCTCAGCTTTGAGATTCGCGTAATTGGCGTCATCGGCGATGGCGACGAATTCGGGCCGCAGTTTGCGGGCCTGTTGTGCCAGTTCGTGCGCATTCGTGTTTGCGGTCAGCGCAACGACGCGATAACTGCCGGGCGTCTTCGCGTTGTGATGCTCGATCAAGTCGATCGTGTTCGCACCGACCGATCCGGTGGAGCCCAAAATCGTGACTCTGCGGCCCTGCCCCTGTTTCACGGTATGATCCATGCCAGCGGGGAAACTTCCGCCACCGCAACATACGCGGCAAGACCGAGTGTCGCGAAGATCATTCCGTCCAACCTGTCCAAGGCGCCGCCGTGGCCCGGGATGAGATCGGAGGCGTCCTTCACGCCAAAGCTGCGCTTTAGGACGGATTCCGCAAGGTCGCCGCACTGCGTCAAAAGCGAGAGCAGCGCACCAAGAGCCACGAATTTCGGGTCGACTTGGCCGATCCATTGCGCGAAGGCGATGGTTGCGGCGGTCCCGGCCGCGAGGCCCGCAATCGCGCCAGCCCAGGTTTTGCTGGGTGATACTGCGGGTGCGAGCTTCGGTCCTCCGATGACTGAGCCTGCAACGTACGCCGCGCTATCGGTCGCCCACACGACGAGGAAGAGCCAGATCACGATCTCGAATCCGTAGGGGTTGTGTTGGCGAAGCCATACGAGTGCGAGGCAGGGAACGGCGATGTAGACGATCCCAAGGACAACCCAAAGGCCGCGCTCCTCTCTGCCCTGCGCCGCGACGTTTCCGATGAGGGCCGCGACGAGGATGCTGGCGAACGCCCAGTCCGCGCGGCCCAACGCCAACAAGGCCTGCGATGCCGCGAGCGCGACGACATGCAGACCCAGCCGCCAGCCCATGCGTTCGCGGTGAACGATCGCCGTCCATTCAAGCGCCATGGCAACACCGGCTGCGGTGACCCAGAGGGCGAGCGTCCAGCCACCGACGTAGACGGCAGCGAGCGCGGCCGGGACCAGAACGGCGGCTGCGAGAATGCGAAGCCAGAGACTTGAGCGCTTCGCGTCTGCCGTCACGAGCGCCCGCCCGTTGAGGCCGTCAGCCCACCGAAGCGACGATCGCGTGCTTGGTACTCGCGGATCGCAGCGACGAGGTCGGCTTTGCCGAAATCGGGCCACAATGCGTTCGAAAACACGAACTCCGAGTATGCCGATTGCCAAATCAAGAAGTTGCTCAGTCGTTGTTCGCCGGACGTGCGGATGACGACGTCCGGGTCGGGAATGCCTGCCGTTGCGAGATACGACGTGAAAACATCGCGAGTCACTGCAGCCGGGGCTATCTTGCCCGCCGCCACGTCTTCGGCAATACGGCGCGCCGCTTCAATGATCTCGTCCTGGCCGCCGTAGTTGAAGGCGATGATCAGCTTTAGCTTGGTGTTCTCGCGGGTGCGGTCCTGCGCGTGCTGGATCAGGTCGACGATGTCGCCGTCGAGTTGCTGCTTGGCGCCAATGATGCGGATTTGCACGCCGTTTCGGTTCAGTTCGTCCAGGTCGTCGCGAAGGTAGAGCCGCAGCAGCCCCATAAGGTCGCTGATCTCAGTTTTGGGACGTTTCCAGTTCTCCGACGAGAAGCTGTAGAGCGTGAGGTATTCGAGGCCGACTTCGGGTGCGGCGCGAACGATATTGCGCACAGCCGCCACCCCTGCCCGATGGCCCATGACCCTTGGCAGGTGACGCGCCGACGCCCAGCGGCCGTTGCCGTCCATGATGATCGCGACATGGCGCGGGCTCGGGCGGTCTTGCTCTGCAGGCGGACTGGACGGCATCGGGACGGGCAATCAGCTGGCCGCTAGACCTGCATGATTTCCTTTTCTTTGGAGCTTAGCGCGTCGTCGATTTCCTTGATGTGCTGGTCGGTCGCTTTTTGTACGAGATCGTGCTGCTTCTTGTGCTCGTCTTCGCTGATCTGATGCTCCTTCTCGAGCTTCTTCAGATGTTCCATCCCGTCGCGGCGGATGTTGCGGACGGCGACGCGCGCGGCCTCGGCGTATTTGGCACCGATCTTGGAGAGTTCCTTGCGGCGATCTTCGGTCAGCGGCGGGATCGGAATGCGCAGCAACTGGCCGTCGACCTGCGGGTTGAGGCCTAGATTTGCGCTGCGGATCGCCTTGTCGACCGCGATCGCGAGGCCGCGATCCCAAACTTGCACGGTCAGAAGGCGCGGTTCCGGCGCGTTGATCGTCGCGACCTGGTTCAACGGCATCGGGCTTCCGTAAGCGTCGACGTGCACGGGCTCCAGAAGCGTGACCGAGGCGCGGCCGGTGCGCAGACCGGCGAACTCGTGCTTCAGCGTCGAGACCGCGCCTTTCATGCGCTTGTTGATGTCTTCGAGGTCAAAGGGTTTCATTTGCGCCATGCGATCCTCCCGGCGAAGGTTTGCCTTCGCGCGCGTTAGTTGGAAATCACCGTGCTGAGGCCTTTGCCTTGCAGCACGCGGACGAAGTTCATTTTCTCGTGGATGTTGAACACGACGATCGGGATGCCGCTTTCGCGTGCGAGCGCCACCGCCGACGCATCCATGACTTTGAGATCGCGCGAAAGGACATCCATGTACGAAAGCTTGTTGTAACGCTCGGCCGTCGGGTTCTTGCGCGGATCGGCGGAATAAACACCGTCGACCTGTGTTCCCTTCATCAGCGCGCTCACGCCCATTTCGGCGGCGCGGAGGGCGGCGGCGGTGTCGGTCGTGAAGAAGGGGTTGCCTGTTCCGGCGGCGAAGATCACCACCCTGCCCTTCTCCATGTGGCGCATCGCGCGGCGGCGAATGTAAGGCTCGCAGACCGTCGTCATCGGGATCGCAGAGAGCACGCGCGTGTCGACGCCAATGCGCTCCAGCGCGTTTTGCATCGCGAGCGCGTTCATGACGGTCGCGAGCATGCCCATGTAGTCAGCGCTCGCGCGTTCCATGCCGGAAGCGGCGGCTTGCAGACCGCGGAAGATGTTGCCGCCGCCGATGACGGCGCACACTTCCGTGCCGATGGCCTTTGCTTCTTTGATCTCACCCGCGACGCGGTCGACGGTGGTGAGATCGAGGCCGTAGTTGGCCGAGCCCATCAACGCCTCGCCGGAGATCTTGAGCAGAACCCGGCGGTAGATCGGCGCTGATGTCATCGGTGCGGTTCCCAGTTCGTTAGCCCTTCGCTGCGGCGGCGACTTCGGCTGCGAAGTCACTTTCCACTTTCTGGATGCCTTCGCCAAGGCCGTAGCGCACAAAGCCCTCAAGCGAGACCGGCGCGCCCACGTCCTTTTCCGCCTCTTTCACCACGGCCGCGACCTTCTTGTCGGGGTCCATGATGTAGTTCTGCTCGAGCAAGACGACTTCTTCGAAGAACTTGCGCAAGCGGCCGTCGACCATCTTGGCGATGATGTTTTCGGGCTTGCCGGAGGCGCGCGATTGGTCGGCGAAAATGGACTTCTCGCGTTCGACCAGCGCCGGGTCGACATCAGCCGACGTTAGCGCCACCGGGTTTGCGGCTGCGATGTGCATCGCAATTTGGCGGCCGAGTGCCGCAAGCTTTTCCGCGTTCCCGGTCGACTTCAGCGCCACCAAGACGCCGATCTTGCCGAGGCCCGGGGCGACTTGATTGTGCACGTAGCTTGCGACCACGCCGGGTGATGCGTTCAGCGCTCCCGTGCGGCGCAGTTCCATCTTCTCGCCGATCTTGCCGGAGAGCGTGGTCACTTGGCCTGCAACGGTGTTGCCGCCGCCGAATGCCATGCCACCCAGCTTCGCGACGTCGCCGCCGGCGCCGAGTGCCAGTTCGGCGATCTTGCCGACCATCGCTTGGAATTCTTCGTTGCGCGCGACGAAGTCGGTTTGCGAGTTGACCTCGACGACTGCGCCGACGTTGCCTTTCGCTGCGACCGCAACGAGGCCTTCGGCGGCGACGTTGCCAGCCTTCTTGGCGGCCTTCGACAGGCCCTTTTTGCGGAGCCAATCGACGGCCGCTTCCATGTCGCCTTGCGTTTCGTTCAGGGCCGCTTTGCAGTCCATCATGCCGGCGCCGGTCTTCTCGCGCAGGTCTTTGACCATCGTGGCTGTAATTTCAGCCATGGGGGAACTCCTAATCGTTCGAGTGGGTCCGCGCGCGGGTTCGAGGCCCGCGCGCGATTCGTTTTCTAGTTCGGCAGTTCTTGCGCTGGGACTTCGCTCGACGCGCCGATGTCGGCGCCGGACGAGCCCTGAGCGGTCGAGATACCGTCGATCACCGCGCGGGCGACGAGATCGCAGTAGAGCGCGATCGCGCGCGACGCGTCGTCGTTACCCGGAATTGGGTAGGCAATGCCTTCGGGGTTGGAGTTCGAGTCGACGACAGCCACGACCGGAATGCCCAGCTTGTTCGCTTCTTGGATGGCAATCGCTTCCTTGTTCGTGTCGATCACGAACAGGAGGTCGGGGACGCCGCCCATGTCTTTGATGCCGCCCAGCGCGCGTTCGAGCTTTTCCTGTTCGCGCGTGAGGTTCAGCGCTTCTTTCTTCGTGAGGCCTTGGGCGCCCGAATTCAGCGTCTCTTCGATCGTGCGCAGGCGCTTGATCGAGTTCGAGATCGTCTGCCAATTCGTCAGCGTGCCGCCGAGCCAGCGGTGGTTCACGTAGTATTGCGCGCAGCGCTTCGCGGCGTCGGCAATGCCCTCCGACGCTTGGCGCTTCGTGCCGACGAACAGCACGCGGCCGCCTTGCGAGACGACATCGCGAACGGTCTTCAACGCCTGGTGCAACAACGGCACCGTTTGCGTCAGATCGATGATGTGGATCTTGTTGCGCGAGCCGTAGAGATATTGCTGCATGCGCGGGTTCCAGCGATGTGTCTGGTGCCCGAAATGCACGCCAGCTTCCAATAGCTGACGCATGGAATAGTCAGGTAAAGCCATCTGGCTTTGTCTCCTTAACCGGTTGAACCTCCGCGGACTATCACCAAGCCTAAGCTCAGCACCGGAGGGCGGCCCGCCATATGGCGGCCAGGCAACCCAAGCCCGCGTGTGGAATGGGCGCGGTTTTAGGGGGTTGCGCTTGAGGGTGCAAGGGCGGCAGCTTCAAGCCAACGCGACAAATCAGCCGAAAATCGGGGGCTTATGACTGCTATTCGTTCGAACATCCTGGGTCTTGAGCGCAACGGCATCGGGGACGTGTCGTTTTTGGGGCTCGGACGACCGGACATCATCCCGCTGTGGTTCGGCGAGGGCGACGTGGTGACCCCGCCCTTCATCCGCGACGCCGCCAAGCGGGCGCTGGATGAAGGCAAGACGTTCTACACGTTTGTGCGTGGCATCGGCGAGCTGCGCGAGGCGATCGCCACGTGGGCGTCGCGTCAGTCGGGACGCGAGATCGAGGTTGGCCGGGTCACTGTCCCAGGTGCCGCCATGATGGGCGTGCAGATCGCGCTGCAGTGCGTGTGCGAGCCGGGCGACAACGTTCTCATCATCTCGCCGATGTGGCCGAACATTTTTCAAGCGGTCATCGGTTCCGGTGCGGTGCCGCGTTTCGTGCGCCTTGACGGCGGCGCGAACGGTGAGCCCTGGACGCTCGACCTGCAACGGCTGTTCGACAGTGCCGACGCGCGCACGAAGGCGATCTTCTTCGCCTCTCCCTCCAACCCCACCGGTTGGATCATGAGCGAACGCGAGCAGCGCGCGATCCTGGAGTTCACGCGCAAACGCGACATCGCGATCATTTCGGATGAGGTCTACACACCGATCGTCTACGATACGCCGGCGCCGAGTTTCGCCGGGATCGCCGAGCCAGAGGACGATGTGTTCGTCGTCAACAGCTTCTCAAAGGCGTGGGCGATGACGGGTTGGCGCGTCGGTTGGCTCATTCATCCGCGGCGCCTCGGCTCACAGATGGCGGAGCTTTCGGCCTACAATAACACCGGCGCCACCGTGTTCGCGCAATACGGGGCGCTTGAAGCGATCACGAAAGGTGACGATTTCATCAAATGGCAGGTCGAACGCTGCCGTGCGGGGCTCGCGATCGTCGAGAAGTTCATCGCCAGCAACAATCGCATGAGCTGGTCGAAGCCCGCCGGCGCTTTCTATGCGTTCATCGCGGTGGAGGGGATGACCGACTCCATTGCCTTCGCGAAACGCCTTCTCGAGGAAGCGAAAGTGGGTGTTGCGCCGGGTATCGCGTTCGGGCCGAAGACGGACAAGCAGAACGACCGCTTCATCCGCCTTTGCTTCTTCCAAGCACCTGAAGGGCTTAGCGAAGCAATGGATCGCATCGCGAAGGCGATCTAGACCTCTTCCACTTCGCGCACGCCGCCGACCACGCGTAACGCGCCTTTGAGCGCGGGCGTCACCGCATAGCGGCCGGGGAGT
>JBKJZU010000025.1:0-2612 GCA_046715015.1 Micropepsaceae bacterium | reverse complement strand
CAATTTCGCCGCACCCCAGTCCGAACTTTGCTGCTGTTTTGACAGGTCCACATCCAGCAGTTCTTTGACCAGGTCTTTGAGGCCGTGCTTGTCCGTGTACGTGCGCACGAGCTTCGATGCAATCTTCGTGCACCAGACCGGCGTCGTTTGGGTCTTCAGGTATTTCTGAAACACGCCGACATCGAAGCGCGCGTAGTGAAAAATCTTCACGACGTCGGTGTCGGTCAAAAGCCGCACCATGTTCGGCGCGTGATAGGTCTTCCGGTCGAAGCGCACGACGTGGCAATGCCCGTCGCCGCCCGAAAGCTGCGCCAGGCACAGCGCATCGCGTTGCGGGTTCAGCCCCAAGGTCTCGGTGTCGATGGCGACGCTTTTGCCGAAGTCGACGCCGGCGGGCAAGTCGCCTTCGTGAAAGTGGATCTTCATATCTGATTTGGAATCCGGCCGTTTCTTGGGCCAGAAGCCATGCGAGGGCACGCCAGGTCAAGAGCGCCGGGGCGGTCCCCGGCGCGCAAGCTCAGGCGTCTATTGGCCGCGCGCCGCGCGACGGATTTTAGGAAGCATGCTGAGCACAACGATGACGAGCACGACAAGAATCCAGAACTTCGCCGCTTCATCGCTGGGCGGGTTCAGGAAAATCCGCGGGCCGACGACGAGCCCTGCCATCACCACCAGCCATAGGGCGGTGAGTACGGTGTCGAGGTGGCGCGTCACTGGACGCCAGTAGCCATCGGAGAACACGACCGCAGCCAGCATCGCGTTCGCGACCCACATGCCAAGGACGATCAGACCGCCGACCGGCAGAAAGTCCGGGTCGAACGCAAACGCGTTCCCCACGGCCGGCAACAACGCCGGCATCAGCCACGGCGAACTGATCAGCACCGCGCTCCCAAGAAGCGCGGCGAATGCGCCGAGGCCCCAGCCGATGCGATTGATTCTGTCGGTGTCGTTTGTTCCGTAAGACATGTCGTTCCCCTTTCTGGTTTAAGTCTTGCTGATCGCCGCAAGTGCGGCCTCTTTCCGTGGGCGTTGCAGCCGCCGGTAAATCTTGATGCCGAGGTCGATGAGCACGAAGAGCGCGACGAGCGAGATCCAGCCCTTCGCCGCTTCATCGGCGATGGGACTGAGGTAGATCCGCGGACCGACGGCGAGCCACGTGAGCGCCGCGAACCACAGCGCGCTGAGCGCAATGTCGATGTCGCGCGTCAGCGGGCGCCATCGTCCCTCGAAGAACACGATGGCACACGTCAGCGCGGTGACGCTCCACATCGCGACCACCATCGCGCCGCCGACGGGCAAGAAATCCGGATCGAACGCGAACGCGGCACCGACCTGCGGCGGCAGAAACTGCTCGAACGCCCACTGTGCGCCGGTGACGGCGGCGATACCAAGCGCTGCGGCAACGCCACCAATGGCCCAGAGCGTGCGATTGATCTGATCGGAATCTTGCCCGCGCGGCCGCCACGTCGACGTCTTTGCCGGCGGCCACCGGTGGCGCGCCCAGCCCGCGATGATCGCGGCCGTCACCATGAAACCCGGCCACCACAAAGCGCCGATGCCGTGCGTCAGCCACCAACCGCCGAGCGCGACAGTCTCGCGTCCCGGTTCTTTCAACAACGCCGCCGGCAACGTAATGAGCCATTGCAAGAGAACGCCGCCAAGCACGAGCGCAGCGAACTTGGCTGAGCGCGTCGTCGGAATGATCACGAACCCCGCCGGGCGATAACGATCGGCGACGTCCTCGGGCGAACCGAACGCGCGCACGAGCTCGAGCGCCATCGCCTCGTCCGCCGCGCGACCGGCCTCATCGGCTTTGCCCTGCAGTTCCTCAGCGAGCAACGCCTGCAGCTCCAGCGCCACATCGTTGCGCTTGGCGCGCGGCAAGCGTCGCGCGACGTCGTTGACGTAGGCTTCGACCACGATTGCGGGGTCCGTCATCGGCTTTCCTTCTTGCGTTTCGTGGCCCCGTGGTCGTCCGCGATCAAGCCGCCGACGACATCGACGAGGCCGTTCCAATTCTCGACCAAGCGTCCATAGAGCGCGCGCCCGGCTGCGCTCAGCTTGTAGTACCGGCGCGGCGGTCCATCCTCGATGCGCCACTCGCTGACCAGCAGGCCTTGGCCCTCCAGCCGCCTGAGCAGCGGGTAGAGCGTGCCTTCCTCGATCTCCATCCCGCGCGCGGCCAACGTCTGGCGCAGCGAATATCCGTACTGCCAACCGCTGAGCTGCGAGAGCGCCGCAAGCACAATCGCGCCACGCCGAAGCTCGTGCTCCAGCTTGTCGTCGTGCGGTGAGGTGTTCGGCGGCATACCCAGTATCGTCCTGTACTGTGTGCACCTATGTACATAGGCGTGCTATGTCAAGCCCTGGAGATGCAAGCCGTGTAAAGTGGGTAGGGGATCAGGCAGGTGAGCATGAGTCGGACGGCCAATATTGAAGCTTGGCGGCAGTTTCTCGTCGCTAAAGGAGTGAACTCAGAGCTTGCGACCACTTGGTCGCGACACGCGCGGCCCAACATCCACCTGCTTTCGGAATTGGCGTGCGATCCCGAGTCGATGGAGGTCGGAGTCAGCAAGCTGGGTGGGTTACCTGACTTGAGCGCAGAGACAAAG